>JAKAUD010000136.1 GCA_021827885.1 Thermoplasmata archaeon
GATACCAATTATAAAAATAGAACGCCCGTTAAGGTTGTCAATAATCTCCTGAAGAGGAAGAAGGAATGGCTCTTTGCCTTTGTCATGCATCCGGAAGTGGAATCAACAGACAACATGGCAGAAAGGGCATTGAGACCATTGAGGCCATCTATCATATACCGGAAGGTGTCAGGAGTATCACGAACCGATAGGGGTGCTGATATATACAAAAGGCTGTCATCAATATATTACACATCAAAGCTCAGGAAAAACAGTTTCATAAAAGATACGCCAAAGGTGATCGCGAGAAAGAGCGGGAATGCAAGATCGGGATGATAAGTGTCATGCACACAAGACTGGTCAGTTACTTGCAGTGATTATTCCTTTGACCCTATATAGAATCGCTGTTAAGTTCTACCTACCCCTATTCGACAGCTATCAAAATAGGGCCTTTTGTGCCATATCCTAACTAATGAAGAGAAACAAAAAAGTGAGTGCAGAAATACTCACTGCCATGAAAAATCATCTCCTCCTTGCGAAAATAATAACCAGCGCCACAACTAGGAGTGCAACGGCTCCAATTATGGCATATAATTCATAATTGGGCGAAATACTGTTTGTATGAACCGGAGTGAGCTTTATGTCCAATTTATGCGATGTTCCAGGTTGAACTGTAAGATTTTCGTGGAATCCTATGAATCCACTTGCGGTAGCCGATACTGTATAATTCCCTCCTGCCACGCTTACATTGAATGTCCCTGAACTTATGGCCACCGCATTTCCATTGATCATAACAGTTGCATTGGAAGGCAGCACCGTTCCGCTTATGTAAGCCCAGTGCTGGAACTGGACTGAGACCGTTACATTATTTTCGTTTACTGTAAGATGTATGGTATGATTCAGTGTATAATAGAGCGAGTTATTGGTTACCGTAAAGGTGTAGTTGCCATTGGGAAGTTTCATAGATATAACTCCAGAGGATGAGGAATTTGATAGGGAAGTTCCATTAACGTACCACCGTGTCCCCGTGGGCAGACCACTTTCCCTAAATGTCACATAGTAGGTTGTTGGGGAGAAGAGAATATTCACCAGATTATCATGTCCGGAGACTGTAACCGATCCCTCAGTAAAAATTGTAGTGCCGGCTAGTTGCGAGGAATAAGTATATGTTCCATTTGGAGCCATTGCCTCGTAGTAGTTGCCTATAACGGTTGCAGTTGTATTATCAAATGACAGAGTCCACTGCTTCCCAAAGCTATTGGACGTCCTGAACATTATGAGGTATTGTTGCTGAACAAAATCAACTACGCTGGAATATCCAGATGGTCCGAGATTGAAGGTTCCACTTGTGAAGAGAGGTTTAAGTGAAGAATCAGAACTCACATAGTACGAATAGACTCCCGGTGATAGGAAAAGGTTAATCGGGGTACCATTGGAAATGTATTCATTTCCATCGATGGTCACCTCAAAGATCTTCCCATTTATGCCCTTGGGGGTAAAGGTCACAGGATAGTACTGAATGCTGTGAAAATTGATCTGCAAAACATTCTGATTGCTATCCAGTTGCATTGTTCCCGATGAGGATGAGGGTGCATATCCATTAACGGAAGCTATGTTGTAGCTGTAGGTCCCGATGGGAAGGTCAAGCGTTAAAAACGGCATTGTACCGGACGGAGTGAAAGTATAAACGTTTCCGGAAATGTCTATGGTGACAGGGATCCCAAGAGGAATACCCACTGGATCGAATACAAAATGGTTGAATACCAGCGGTACAAAGCTTATATTCAGGTATAAATTTGCACTTCCAGCAGTTATATATCCCTCCTGCGGGCTTATATCATAGCCAGAAATTTGATCCACTCTGTAGGAGAGAGTCCCGGAATTTACGTTGATGGATATGCTGGAACTGGAAGAGGAATAGGAGACACCATCAACAGTGACTTTCCACTGTGATACCATGCTCCCAAACGCTATTCCAGATTCCCTGATCTCAAGAACAGGATCAGATGATGCATTGCCCGCTGCTGGTGAGAAAGCACCCTGTAATGTATTCTGCTGCGGCGAAGGATCGGTGAAGTTAACATACACTATCTGGGCTGATCCATGAACAAAGATGGATCCACCGGCATTCTCAGGTTCATAGTTTGTGAGTGCTGTTGCTATACTGTATTCATAACTGCCGTTTGGCATGAAGAAAGTGAGCGCTGTTGTGTTTGAAATCATGCTTATCCCATTAAGAGTAACGTTCCACGTACTTCCTGACGGGAGTCCCGCTTCCCGGAACTCTATCCCATAGTTCTGGGTTGGTGTAAATCCAACCTGTATGGATGCACCCGATCCGGAGACCTGGACAGAACCGGATGTTATGTTAGAGCTGTAATTTATGGGGGAATATATTGTGTATGTATAGGAACCATTGGTCACACTCATGCTCAGGAAAGTGGTATCACTCTGGACTATGCTGGTCCCAATAGCTGCACTCCACGCGGTGCCCAATGGTAGACCGGTTTCGTGTATGGATATCAAATATGAGGAGCTGAGGAAGCCTGCCTGAATGGTCATGTTTCCATTAACATCAATGGTTCCAGATATCACTGTATTCTCGTACCCAGGGACGGACCCTACAGTATACTGATAGGTCCCCTTCATTATGTTGAATGCTGCCGTGGTTCCAGTTGACGTCAGCGATTGCCCGTTCAGCGTTACATTCCATGCAGTACCGGATAGCAAGCCATTCTCATGAAATACCACATTGTATGTGTCTGCACTGGTGAAATTGATTTCAACATGAACAACTGATGAGCTTCCGAGGACAGTAAATGACCCCTGTGAAGGAACAGGTACATATCCCGACGGTGAAATAATGGAATAACTGTAAGTCCCCGAGGGAAGGGAAACGTTGAGATACCCTGATATCGAACTGTAGGTAAATCCTCCAACGGACACATTCCATGACTGTCCTTCAGGAAGTCCATTCTCAGTGAAATCAACAGGATATGTGGCTTCTTTTGTGAAGGGAATGCTCAATTTGAATGTGCTGAATAGCCCATACGAAAGTGGAATAGCCAAGGAACCAATCGTGGAGTAACCTGGTGGAGGTAAAACCGTCATCTGTCCTATGGACTGCGGGACAACAAGACTGACATTTCCGGATTGCACTCGATATGTGATGTTGTCAAATTCCAGTGACCAGGTTTTACCTGAAATACCAACTGTGTTAAGTGAGATATTGTCCAGTTTGCCATAGTATGTGAGAATTGGTGAAAATGTCTGCATGTCAGTTCCGGAGACTATGTAGTAACCATGATGATCGGACATGTCTGTTATCTGTCCGCCTATAGTTAATACATGCATCAAACTTGAACCTGACAGAACGCTGATATTTGTGCCATCACCACTCTGGTTACCGACATAAACTGATCCTGAAAGATTCTGCACGAAGTAAGGGCTGTTGACTGTAGCAATGTTGCGAGGAGCCATATTGCCAGATGGAAGTTCAGATAACTCCGTACCGTTAAAAAAATAGAACGAACCATTGGCAAAGGTTCCAAACTGTGCGGCACCATCCACTCCGTTTGAGACATAAGGATTGACATTTCCTAATTTTATTGTACTGTTAGTCGAAACTGTGTATAGGAATGCCTCATTTGAAAGAAGCAGAAGAAACGTACCATTTCCATATATGACTGCAGACCTGCCAGTGATTGATCCGAACCTCGATGTTAGATTAATGAATTGACCATCCTTTATGATCCCTGTCTGCAAATTCTGACTGGATGATCCGCCTGGTGATTCCACAAGGAACAGAGTTGAGTCCCCTTCAGCCATTGAAACAAGTGACGTCCCTGTTCCTCTTGTTGTCCAGCTTACCGGAAGGCTACCGGCCAGATTCTGAAGGGTGTCATTGCCTTCATAGTACCTCTGAAGAGTGACTCCGCCGGCAGGCATGTACCAGTTACCACCTATGTAAATGCTGCTGTCGGAAGCCTGGACAAATGAGTAATACCCGTCGTTGCCGTTAATAATCTGTTTCAGCGAGGTGCCATTGTTGGATGCTGAGATCAACCCATTTCCACCGGAGAGGAATACCTGAGATCCGGAAGATATCATCTGTCCGCTCCAGAATATTCCATCATTTGAGATAGGGATAGAGTCATTGTTGTACATCTCGTAACCTCCCGCATTTTTCTTCATGAAATAAAGAACAATCTGGAGGTTTGAACCTGAAACTGTGAAGTTTCCGTGCCCTGGCGTGACGGAAAATCCCGATGGCGGTATGGCTGTGAAACCATAGGTGCCATTCTTCAGGTTGAGTGAGAGACTGCCTGACTTGGATGAATATACTCGTCCGCTGGTTGAGAATGACCATAGATCACCCGTGGGCAAGCCTGACTGTTGTATGGTGACAGTATACGCAGAACGAATCCATCCAATGAATATGTACTGGCTCAATTCTTTCCCTGATATAATGATGGAACCAGAAGATACATTGGAGGCAAAGTTTGGGGTTGTTCCAACCTGGTATGTATAAGTACCACTGGGCTCATAGAATGTAACCGTACTGGCACTTGAACTCTCGGATATGCCATTCACTGAAACTGACCAGATGGTGCCAGATGGAAGACCAGAACTCGTAAATGTTATGGAGTTCACAGATTTCTGGAAAACTTTCAGCAGGCCATAATGAACGTTGGAAAATGATCCACCGGTCAGGAAAACATAACTTCCATTTGCCGAGAGTCCCGTGATCTGTCCGAAGTAACTCGGAACGTAGGTGGATAAAGATTGGGAGTACAATCCAGTTGTATTGATGGCAATTAAATTTGGAATGTTAGCTCCATTGGCAGATGTTGAACCGCCAATGTAAATCGTTCCATTTGAATATGCAATTGAGGTTACCTGGAACGAATAGTTCTGCACCATATCACTAAGGGAAGTAAAACCGGTGGCGTCACTGTATGAAAACAGGGAAACATCACCATTCATTGCGTTGTTTCCTGCAATGTATATTGTATTGCCATCTGATGTCATCGCCTGAAATCCACCGTAATAGTAACTGTAAGGCACAGAATATCCGTTTCCAGGTATGCCAAGAGATTTATAGCCTGAACCTGTAATGACCCCAAACATCAGACCTGCACTTGAGGAGGTGAGCAGATACGTTCCTGATGGAGTCTGAACCATGTCAGATCCGTATAATGATGAGGTTGACAGATTTGCTGGCAATTCGGCAGTCAAGTTTTCTGCCTTTTCGCTGGAGATGCTGTACGAGTAAAGGATCGGATGTGCAGCAGTGTTTTCACTGTCTACCCCAAATATGATCAGGCTACTGCCATTATACACATCCTGTACAAATGATGCATCAGAACTTGAGAGAGACGTGGGAAAAGCCCCTGTAATATTTGTCATACTGTTACTGGTGAGGTTATACGAATAGAGAAAGACCCCATCACTCGGGGCATAACTCTGACCGACTACGTAAGCAGTGCTCCCTACCACTGCTGAATCAAGGAAAAACCCATTGTACGTAACTGCAGGAGGTGATGTAACAGTCCCTCTATTCTCAAGGGCCACACCGTTTCCACCTGTTATGACAAAGCCCTTCCTGCTGGAAGTTGACATACCAGTCCAGAAATTTGGATAGGCGTTCCCCAAACGGTCAACATAAAATTTGCTGAGCGACGAGCCAATGCTGAATGGGTTAAACTGCACGATCTCGTTGGTATTGTTCAGGTATGACCACCCTATCAGATAGTCCTCATGGGAAAGCAGTGCATTGAAATTGTCGAAAAAATCAGGAAAAAGATATGTGTCATTTGTTATTTTTTTCGTGGTAATATTATAATCATAAAACCCAACGTAATGCATGTTATAATATTGGGTTGCATTGTATGTTGCAATCCAGATATTACCACTACTGGAGAAAATCTGCGTGACACCTGATTCTTGGGGAAGGCCACTTAGACCGCTTAAGGTTGTATATGTATCTGTATTGAGAAAATATTCAGCAAAATACATTCTGGTATTGTCGTTCAGAGTGAAATTTAACCCACCGAAGAAAAGCGTTCCATTTGAGAGAGCAATATTCGCTATTGCCAGAGATTCATAGTAGTTTGGAGGGTTTGTATTTGAGAGATTCTGAAGCTTACCTCCTGAAACATATCCAAAGTAGGGAAATGATCCACTCATATTATTATATTTGTAATAAATCGTTCCTACGAAATATATCCGATTTCCGGCATAGTAGAACGCATTTATCAACGTATTGGTGCTAATCTGTCTTGAGAGGTTATAGGAACTTTTAGAGGTAGTATTGTATTCATCGATGTAGGTTCCCGTATTACTGTACTTGGTGAAGAAAATAATATTGCTGGTCGTGAAATTGTACGTCTGGGATAGCATCCAGCTACTGCCGGGAAGGATATTTGAGATGTCGTGAAGTCCGGTAACATTGTAAAGGTAAAGGGAACCTTCACCACTGGTTTTTACAATCCCGAAGTATATCCCCTGTGGGGTGGAAATCGCTGAATCTGATTCAGAGAACACTGACTGGTAAAAAATGTGGATCAGCAATGGATCGCCCAGTGAAGAGTTAGTACGAACAATGGCCGCATATCCTCCTGTTGAGGAACCTAGAATGTATAGATAACCACCATAATAGGCAGGAAACCACGGCTCTTTGAGATAGAGCTTTGATTCATTGGTCATAGCTGAATTGAGATACGTGAAATTGGCAAAGTAACTCATCCTTTGAGTGGAAGGAACAGGGGAATTCAAAGACTTGTCATTGATCAGACCGTTAATAGGAGGGTGTGCCGCAGACGTAGTCGTCAAAGACGAGATCGGAATAGATGACATCAGAAAAGCAATCAGAATCGTTATTACCAAAAATTTAGCTAAAGCGCGCACCGCAAACTAGCTAATGGAAATATATAAATTTTTCATAAAGCCTGAGTGCGGGAGAGATTCTTGGATACCGAGTGATCCCTTATATACCTTTTTTAAGAATATCCAGAATATTAACCGGTCTTCAGATGCAAAACTTAATAATATAGATTGCAATATTATTGCAATATGACGAAGAAGACTGCCGAAAAACCGATGGAGATCAGGATGGAGGGATACGAGGTTATAGAGAAGGTTGCAACACAGCATGCCACTTCCGCTAAGGTGCTTGTGCCAAAGCACTGGATTGGGAAGAAGGTCAGGGCTGTGAGGATTGATCCGGACAGCAAAGAGAAGAAAGAAGACTGATGGATTATCAGATAGATTACCAGCCGCCGGGAAGAGACCTCAACCATGGGAAATATCTCCCGATCAACTGGAACCTCAGCGTACCAAATCGGGAGATGCAGGACCGTTCAGAATACATTTTCCGCATTGATCCAATGCTGGACTACGACAGCATTGCCTCAATTATCATGGAAAAGTATGGCAATTTCTCCTGCAGGTTCTACTATTCTCCCATGATCATGGATGGAAAGAATGGATCAGGCACAAAGGAATTCCTCTGCAGGAAATGCAGAAGGAAGATGTCGTTATACAACACATTCGAACTTGTCACATTCAGGTACAGGAAAGAATTAACTGCATTCCTCTCGTATATACACAGTAATTCTTCGGAAGGAACAGCATCCCTTTACTTGTCATAATGCCCACTCTTGATGCTATTATGTATATAAGTAAATTGCAGCTGCTCAATTAATTTTCCAATATTGATTATTTTGGGATTTATGCATATAAAATAATTATAGTCACAACAGCATATGATTCCCATAGCAAGAAACGTTATGCTTATATAGAAGAACTAATTTACATTCCAATGTCTTTAGAATCTAAAAAAACCGCTGATGTTCGGGATCCCATAACAGCTGAAATAAAGACCGCCAAAAGCAGAAAACAGAGTTTACCAAAGGAGAGGGTCAAGGACATGAAAATCAAGGAATTAATGGAGAAAATGGATGCACAGAAAGACCAACTCCTAAGGAACATCGCAGAAATGCAGACATACATCAGAACAAAGGAAAAGGATCTTGAAATCTCTAGGAAGACGATCACCAAGGATCTGGCACTTAAACTGATGCCTGTCCTGGATTCAATAGATGCAGGAATCCAGATTGAATCCCACAAGCCGATCCTTGAACCGTTGAAGCAACAACTCATGCAAACATTAACTTCACTTGGGGTGACAGAGATGAAAACAGTAGGGGAATCGTTTAACCCAATGCTTCACGAGGTAATTTCCATCACTCAGGATGGGGAAGAGAACAAAGTGGTTGCAGAGATTCAAAAGGGATATTTATTCAATAATGAAGTGATTAGGACATCAAAGGTAATAGTTTGTAAAAGGTGAAACAATGTCAAAAATAATAGGTATAGATCTAGGAACAAGTAATTCCGCAGCAGCAGTTGTAATTTCAGGCAAACCCACAATCATTCCCAGCGCGGAAGGGGTATCCATAGGAGGCAAATCGTTTCCAAGTTATGTTGCCTTTACGAAGGAGGGGGATCTCCTCGTGGGAGAACCAGCCAGAAGGCAGGCTCTACTGAACCCGGAAGGAACCATTTACGCCGCCAAGAGGAAAATGGGTAGTGATTTCAAATTCAAGGCATATGGAAAGGAATATACTCCCCAGCAAATTTCAGCTTTTATTCTTCAAAAAATAAAGAGGGATGCTGAGGCATTCCTGGGAGAAAAGGTAACGGATGCCGTCATAACAGTGCCTGCTTACTTTGACGATAATCAAAGACAGGCAACAAAAGACGCCGGCTCCATAGCGGGCCTGAATGTTAAAAGAATAATCAATGAACCAACTGCAGCATCCCTTGCATATGGGATAGACAAACACAACCAGACAATGAAAATACTCGTGTTTGACCTTGGAGGAGGAACTCTGGATGTCACAATCATGGACTTTGGAGATGGTGTTTTTGAGGTAGTATCAACATCCGGAGATACCAAGCTTGGCGGAACCGATATGGATGAGGCAATCATAAAATTCCTTATTGCGGATTTCAAGAAAAAGGAAAATATAGATCTCACCAACGATAAATCTGCATATATAAGGTTGAAGGACGCAGCAGAAAAAGCCAAGATAGAGTTATCTTCAACACTTACCACTGAAATAAACCTCCCATACGTTACTGCAGTTAATGGCCAGCCAAAGCACATTCAAATGACATTATCAAGGGGAAAACTCGAGGAGTTGATCAGGCCTATAGTAGAGAAATCAAGGATATCCCTGGAAAAGGCTCTTGAAGGCGGAAAACTATCAAAGGATAAGGTAGACAAGATAATATTGGTAGGAGGACCCACAAGAATACCTTTGGTCAGGAAATTCGTGGAAGACTTTTTCGGGAAGCAGGTTGAGGGTGGAGTAGACCCAATGGAGTGCGTTGCACTAGGGGCAGCTCTTCAGGGTGCAGTTCTATCTGGAGATATAAAGGATATCGTGCTTCTTGACGTAACACCCCTGACCCTTGGCATAGAAACACTTGGAGGCGTTATAACATCGGTGATTCCTGCAAACACTACGATTCCTGTGAAGAGGTCACAGGTCTTTACGACCGCCGCTGACATGCAGACGGCGGTGACAATACACGTCGTACAGGGAGAAAGGCCTATGGCAGCAGATAACGTTTCGCTGGGAATGTTCAATCTTGTAGGAATAACTCCGGCTCCAAGGGGAATTCCTCAGATAGAAGTAACATTCGATATAGACGCGAACGGCATTATCCACGTGAATGCAAAGGACAAGGCGACGGGAAAAGAACAAAGCATATCAATTGAGGCAAAGAACAAACTCACGCCTGAAGAAATAGAAAGAATGAAAAAACAGGCACAGGAATTTGCAGAGGAAGACAAGGCGAAGAAGGAGACAGCCGAAAAGGTTAATCTCGCAGAAAATCTTGCCTACACCGCTGAAAAGACCATCAATGATAACAGGGAAAAACTCACAGAGGATGAGATCAAGAAGGTTACCGATAAAGTTGCTGAACTCAGGAAGGCGGCGTCTGAATCTGATATCGCAAAGATAGATGAAGTGACAAAAGAACTCAGCGATGCAATTCAGGAAATCGGAACAAAACTATATTCCCAGGCTCAGGGCAACCCAGGCGAGGGTCAGGGAACTGATGAGCAAAATTCGGGCGACTCTCAACAAGATGGAGCTCATGAAGGAGAAACAGTGGATGCAAACTTTAGTGAAAGCAATAAAACCGAATGAGTGACTGATAAGTGAGCAAGGATTACTACGCCACTCTTGGCATTGAAAAAAATGCATCTGAGGAAGAAATAAGGAAAGCCTTCAGAACGCTCGCCAAGAAGTGGCATCCAGATACAAACCCGGAAAACAAGAAGGTCGCTGAGGAAAAATTCAAGGAAATTAGCGAAGCCTATGAGGTCCTCTCGGACCCACAGAAACGAAAGCAGTACGATCAAACCGGAACAGTCAATTTCGGTGAAGGCAGAAGTGATTTCTCATGGCAGGACTTCAGCCATTTCGGTGATTTCGGGGACATTTTTGAACAGGTATTCAGGGGTTTTGGTGGTGGCGAC
>JAKAUD010000243.1 GCA_021827885.1 Thermoplasmata archaeon
CACCATCAAGGCATATGGACACTACATCATCAAGGGAGAACGGTATGAACAGAGCCCTATGGGTATTCGTAACCAAGGGAGAAGCGATATTCCATACGGCCATGAGCAACAACCACGATGTTGCTCTTGCCATACTGGGAGAGCACAGCGGGACTGATATCCATGACAGGTACAGCGCCTTTGAAACACTCGCATCCAAGACAGGGAATCCACAGCAGTACTGCTGGGCTCATATCATATCTGATGCAAAGGAGCTGGAGGAATTCTACGGAGCTGAGGGGAGGAGGATAAAGGAATCCCTTCAGAAGGTATACGATAAGGCGAAATCGTTCAACGGTGATGAGAGATCCAGGATAAAAAACACCACAACATTATATGATTGGACAAAACCGTTCAATGAGAAGAACAATTCAGCCGACAGAGATAAATTATATAATAGTTAATATTTTTACTACGTACACATACGGTATTTTGATAGATAAGAGTGGCGTATTCAGTGTAAGGGTCATAAAGGCAGTAGAGTGAGGTTTTTCTGAGGGAATCAGACAGAATGGTTCTTTTCGATCTGTTATCGAGGCTATCAGATCTCTAGGATAGGAAGGAGAGAATAGAGGATGAGATGTCAAGGATTGTCGAGAACAACGATGATGATAAGCTACTGATGACTATACAGGGAATCAACGTATATTCCGCAGTTGCCATAATGTCTGAGATAGATGATATATCCAGGTTCAAGAAAAAGGAGAGTTTTGCTAATTACGTTGGCCTCATTCCCCACCTAGATGAATCGGCAGAGAGGAAGACCCAGGGCCACATATCGAAACACGGTCCTTCCGTGCTGAGGTTCATCCTCGTAAATTGTGCTCACACAGTTGTAAAGTATTCAGTGCGATTCAAGAATAAATATAATTCAATTGTCAGTAGGTTGGGTAAGAACAGGACTTTAATCGAAATATTGAGAATCCTAGCAGAAACAATATACACAATGCATTCAAGGCGCGTCAGGTTCATGGATGAGATTGATTCCCTCACGGAGAAGAAGATCAGGGCAATGGGGGAGAGGGCAGAGAGTCAGAGGATGTCGAAGGACATCGAGAGCAGGGGAAAAATATTAAGGGGGGTAAGGAGTGTGTCAGATCAGCCTTTTCATAGGAATGTTACAATTGTAAGATGGTTTGAAGTGCACTCCACAACTCGTTAAGTTCCCACGTTGACCTGAAAGCTTAAATTTTTAAATTAATCGTAATCATATGTTCATTGATGAAGAAAAATGTACTGGCTGCGGAAACTGTGTATATTATTGTCCCGCTAATGCCATTAGCATTCAAAAAACTTCAAAGGGCAAAAAAGCAGTAATAGATTACGATGAATGCGTAGAATGTGGCCTCTGCGAAAGAATGATGAACCGAGATGTAGATGACGTTATTCTTAGGAGGGAAATCTGTCCAACAAAGGCATTTTATAGCACGAATCTCACTTACCCGAGGATAATACGACAGATTTTCAGTGATCCAACTCGCGTGAAAAAGGAAACCGGGGTTTTTGGAAGAGGAACAGAAGAGGTTAAAACAATAGATGTGACGCACAGAATAAGTAAAGAGGAAATTGCTTTTAATATAGAATTAGGAAGGCCCGGAATAGGTACAAGGTTAAGGGAAATAAATAAAATGTCCCAAGCAGTTGCTACTGTTGGAGTTAAATTCGCAGAAGACAATCCTCTGACTATGCTGATGGTTGATAAAAACAAAGGAAACCTACCAGACGAGGTGCTCAATGAAAAAGTTTTATCTGCAATTATAGAATTTGTAGTGACACCCGATAAAGTAGAGAAGCTGCTCAATACTATTTTTCATACCAATGTAGAAACTGTATTTGTGGTCGGAACCTTCAGTTTAATTCAAGAGAACGGAACGCCATTAGGAGAGACCTATATTATAAACGCAGGATATGAAATATCGGAAAATGGAAAAATGAACATTGGACTGGGACGACGAACTGAGATGGAGATGATTAACCAATGACTCACACTTTACACAGGATATTAGAACTGACAGAGGACGATTTTAATAATGACATAGTTGTAATGATGATGGCTGCTAAAGGATTTAATAAAGACAACAGTGCCGATAAAAAGAGGTCTTTTTTGGAGAGCGTAATTAAGTTTGACCCCGTAAATTATGGGGAAGGAGTAAGGCTATTTTTACCAGATACGTTGAAAGGAAAAGACCAGAAATTTTTCAAAAACATTCTAACATCAATAAATGATGACTCAACACCTGTCGCTGTATTCAATGAATCTACTAAAGTTGCATTCCTATTAAAGGACCTTAAGAAGAAGGATCTTGGCCTTTCAGTTATTGTTTCTGGGAAGGTGAGTCTAGTTTATGAACTCCTTAATGACACAGAAATTTCTTTGAAGAGCTATGCCCTTGAGCAGAGGATTTTCAAGAGCGAAGATAGAATAGGAGTTTATGGAAATTACTATTTGCTTCCTTCTCTGAAAGAACTAGAAATCCAATCAATGTGCGGACACGGAATGATACCATATTCTTTGATACAAAGGGTTTCTTTTGATCTAAAACTAGGGAGAATAAATATTGAAGAAGCTGCCAGAATTCTAGAAAGACCCTGCTCGTGTGGAATATTTAATAGAGAAAAAGCTAAAGAAATATTGAGGCAAACATAACTATTCACAATCTAAAAAGGAGTTTCAGTAACTCTATAGAATTTGTAGAATGTGTATGAGGGATAGCCAGAACGTTGAAAGTACCGAAGAAAATATTCTTAAATTCTGTTTTTGTTTTATGGCTCTTCGGACTTTCATGTCGGTTCCGGATAGAGCTTTAAATTGCCATACCTGAAGTATATCGCAGTCTTCAGGTGTTCCTTATTTCTATATCCATAGGCCATCTTCTCTATTAGCGCCATCTTGAAATTCCTAAATTCCCTTATTATTAGGCATCAGAATCCTGATTATTCGTTTCCTGTCCGCGGTGGCAATGTTTATATGATAATGTGTCAATGCACATTACGTCATTCACCAGATACAAGACCATCGGAAACAAGGTATACGCATACGAAGTGACGGCATATTACGACAAGGTCAGGAAGAGACCTGCACAGAAGAGCAGGTATCTCGGACAGCTAGACGCACTCACCGGGACGATAACACGGCCCGGAAAGATTAGAACAACTCATGAAAAGATGATCCTCGATTTCGGTGACTCGTACTTTGTCACTAAGTACATGGAAAAGAACATGAGGGATGTTTATGATTTTGCCAGCAAGAGCGGTGTTCTTCCCCTGATACTGTTCAAGACCATAAGGAAGGCATCCATGAGGAGGGCTGAGATATGGCACGACGGGAACGTGGCGAAGTATATTGCACCCAGTGACCTCACATCGCAGAGAATATCAGAATTCCTGATGAAATTCGGTGATGAATCCAACCTGAGGCTCTTCTACAAGAAGTATCTGCATCCTCCGGAATCTGGAGTATCCATTGACACAACTGCGCTGCCCAACCAGATAGATCTAGATTCCACGCAGTGGGGTTATTCATCGGAGACGGTGGATGAGGAGATCAAGCTGCTCCTTGTAATGGACAGGGAAAGAAACAGGCCGCTCTACTTCCGGTACATTCCAGGAAGCATACTCGATGTTTCAACGCTTGAAACGACAAACACTGAGATGGAGAAGATTGGAATCAGGTCATCCCTGACGATAATGGATGCCGGTTTCTTCTCTGAAGACAACATAAGGTCGATGTTCAAAGGAAAGATGGATTTCCTCATCAGGGTCCCTGCTAACAGGTCCATCTATCATGAATGCATAGAATCATCCAGGGACATCGAGGACCCGGAGAGAGCGGTGAAATACGGGAAGAGGATCATGTTCATCCTTTCATCCAGGAAGACGTTCGCCGATCACGATGTATTTATCTACACAATACTGGACCCGGAGAGGAGGGGAAGGGAGCTCAGAAGATACCTGCTCAAGCACCAGAAGGACTACGACCGATTCTCCGTAAAGAGAAAGGGGTTCATGGTGCTCATGAGCTCCTCCGAGATATCACTGGAGGAGCTAGTCCCAATGTACTATACCAGACAGTTTGTTGAGAAGGTGTTCTCACACATCAAGCCTCACCTTGAACCTTTCTTCTCCAGGTCAGAGGGAGGAACAAAGGGCAAGCCCTTTCCTGACTGTCCTAGAATACACTCTTGTTGCAATGATAGCTGAGAAGTGTGGAATATCATACAACCAGATTCTCAAGACAATTTCTGGAATTAGGGAGGTTGTGTATTCCGATGGCTCTCATTCCCATACTGAATACACAAAAGAGCAGAGGGAGCTGCTGGAGAAACTCAAGATAGAGTTGTAGCGATAAAATAGGGCAAAGTTAGGTTGAAAAATTGGTTATATCGTTTCGCCATTTTATCAGGCATAAATAAAGCCGGAACACGAATTGACCTTGGCTAAAGGGAAGCTAAAAGACCCTTAATAAAAGAGTTAATCAATGAAATTTCTTGTTCTTCTAATACCCTAGAAATATATGACTTACTGATTCCTAATTTTTCTGCGACACTTTTTAGCCTAATCCCTTTATCTTCAGAAAAGTAACCATAATTATATGCAGTCAGAAGAATCTCTCTTTTTCTTTCAGTTAATGGGATGATTTCGTTCAAGAAATATTGAACAAATGGAAATGCAAAAGGAGAAAAATTCTCATCATTGTTGAAAATGTTGTGTGATAATACCTTTGTTGATCTTATACTAGAAAGTCCATCTAAGAATTCTTTTAATTCGCCTTTGTCTTCACATACCAAAATCCAATTTTCAGTACCATTGGAAATTAATGAAGGAAAAAGTCTAACGCACTTTGAGGGTCTATCGTAATAATATTTTCCAAAAGAAGTATTTTTTACAATCATTTCGAAAATCTTCTTATTTTTATTAGCCTTAATTAAATTAATAGTAGGCTCAAATGGAGTATTTAAATCCTTTTTTACCTTGTTAAGTGCTTCTTCAAATGCGTGTCCCTCCCCCTTGTAACTCACGAGTATCCTTTTAAACTGTTCAGAGTCCTTAAATGTAAGTTCCGAGGACAAAATTAGCAGATCGTTTTGAAGATAAGAAGAAACTGAGCTAAAATAGCAATCTTCTTGACGTATCTTAACATTTACCAGAATAGGCAGGGACAAGTTTACAGAATTAATAATCTTATCTTTTTTAACAATCGTGAATGCACTATTTTATCTCTTTATTTATAGTTTGCCACATCCCACATCCGCTGTACGTGGAACACTGAAAACAGGGTGTTCAACAGAAATTAATGGTGGTAAATAAATGGGAGTTCAGGACTTATAGATTCTAGAAATACAATTTGCGAGAGACCATTTTTAATTACTTTCCAGATCAAAATGTTATGCAAAATCATAGATGCCGAACTGTCTCCCATTAAAAGCCCGGCCAATAGTTAAAGGATAAAAGGAGATGTCAGTATCTATAATCGCAGAATTCAAATGCATTACGTAAATCATAGCGAGCTAGATTTTTTAAACGTTATTGAATCGCGCATTTCGAAACCAAAGCCAGGTGCTTCCGGAAGTTTAATTTTACCCCTTAAAGGATGTAAAATTTGTGAAGGACCAGAAAACACTGCATTCAATGTTTTACCCAATGGATTATCTTGCGCTGTATACTCTATCCACATGCCATTTGAGCTGGACCCAACCAAATGAGAACTAACTATTTGATTAAGATGAGGTGAAACAGGAATTCCATATGCCTTTGCCAGATTGCTAACTTTTAGCCATTCTGTTACTCCCCCTACATATATAACGTCAGGTTGCACGATATCAATAGCTTCACTTTCTAGCAATTGTTTAAAGTCAAAAATTGTACCGTGTTGTTCACCCGCAGCTATTGGGATAGAAATTTCCTTTTTTAATCTCTTATAAGATTCTAAATCATCCGGATGAACTGGCTCTTCTACCCAGAATAGATCAAATTTTTCCCATTTTTTTAAAGCTCTTAACGCCTGGTTAAATGTATAAGTACCATTTAAATCAACCATTAGACTTATATCAGGTCCTATAGCTTCCCTTACTTTTCTTATCCTTTCGGTTGCGATTTCGGTAGGCACGGCCGTTAGAGAACCCCTGATTTTAACAGCATTGAACCCCATTTCAACATATTCTAGTGCCTTCTTAGCTAAATCGTCAGGTGAAAGATCGTGGGCGGTATTAGCATACGTAGAGATAGTGTCCCTATACGCTCCCAATAGTCGCCATACAGGCTTGCGCAGTGTTTTTCCTTTTAAATCCCATAAGGCCATGTCTAAAACACCTATAGCCGCAAGCATCAATCCCCTCCTTCCCCATCTAGTAGTCTTTTCAAATAAATCATTCCAAATATATTCAATAAAATCAGCGTCTTTTCCTACCAAATAAGGACCTAATAAATTTTTAACGATATCGTTAAAAATTTCTCCAAGATTATTTTTACCAGTGAATCTAAAAATTTCTGGGATATAACCAATTCCGTAATTATCGTCACTATCAGTTACTTTAACAACAAGGTAATCAGAACTTGTTCCGAAATCAGGGATTCCCAATTCTCCGTTGACTAGAACAGTTTCAATTTCTTTGATTTTAGACGTAATTCTACATTGTATAGGTTATTTTTTATTTTGTGGTTAACAGGTAAACTATACTGAATGCGATAAACGACTAAACCATAACTCCATTACTTTTACGTATTACGTAAAGCTGAGTTCGAGTTTCTCCATTATCTTCCTCGGTTTCTTTAGTACTTCGGATAGTTTTAACTCGCCTCCTATCTTCAGCTTATTCACCCTCTGTGGGTGTTCTATAACCTCCTGAGAAAGAGTGAGAAGGGAGATGCTGAGTCACTATTCCCCAAGGGATATGATAGAGCATCTCGAGAGGATAAGCAGGCTGAAGATAGGGGATGAATGGAAGTACTTGGAAATACCTAAGAAATCCAGGAAGATTATGGATGATTTAGACCTACATATTGTGCAGAATTGAAAGAGTTACAGGTTAAATTTCGCACGTTTAAGAATATCAGATAGATCCTTTGCGTCTTTGTTCTTGTTAAGATTTGAAAGACAGATTGGACAGGCAGTTACTATGTTCCCCTTACCAGCACTCCTCAGTTCTTCGTACCTCTTTTCCGATATCCTTTCGCTTAAATTTGGGAAGAGGAGTTCATCGGGTCCTCCACAGCATGCAGTGCTTTGTCCACTGTGCGTCGGATATGTCACGTTGGAAACATTCTCAAGGATCTTTGATGCTACATTGTATCTGTCCTCGCCTCTTATAAGGTGGCATGGTTCGTGCATTATCAGGTTCTCATCCAATTTCCTGAACTTCAAGTCTGCTAAATAGTCAGTGTAAAAAGACACTTCGGCGTCAAAGTCTTTCACGTATTTTGGGTATGAAAATTTCAACAGGTCATAAGTGTGTGGGTCTGTCGTTACAATCTTTTTTATTTTTTTCTCCCTGATAATCTTAGTGAAATTTTCAGCATATCTTCTGAACTGTTCTTCGTAGCCCAGATCAAGGATGAAAGTTCCCGGATACGGCTCGTTTTCGATATGGTTCATCCTGATTCCAGCCTTCGAGAGAAGATCATAGATATTTCTCACCGATTTCATGTAATCATCCACATCCTTTCCCTTAAAAATGAGGGAAAGCAGCTTGATGAGAAATGGGAATCTTGCAATGATCGAAGCTCCTGCGTTTGTCAATCGTTCCCCCATTTTCAATTCAAGTCCTGAGAAGCTCTTGCTGTATGCGGTCAGGAGGTACATCTGGCCGGTGTAAAATAGGATTTCGGAATCGTCATAGAATTTCATACCATCAAACCACTTGTTCATCCTCTTAGATAACCCTAGAGGACTTCCATACTTCACGGTGAGCCTGACAATCATGTCTGCAACGCTCTTGCCTGCTGCTTTCCTGTAGACCAGCTCTTGCCTTGACAGACGGCTAATCTCCCCGGCATTTATGCCAGCGGGACAAACTGTTAGGCATGCGTTGCAGTTGAGACACGAATAGAATGGGTCAAGGAAATCCGAGGTGTCAAAATCTACGCGTTTAAGTTCTGACAGCATCTCCTTCGCTATCATCACCCTCCCCCTTGCCCCGATTGCTGCCTTGAAGGAGGCAGCTTCCAGAGTTGGGCATACAGCTTCACAGAAGCCGCAGTTAATGCATTTATCCGTTATACCCTTTATTTCAGCAGCCCTGTCTGTCAAAATATCTTTCCCCTGTTCATTATATTCTTCGGATCGAATGCCTTTTTAATATCCTTCATTAGATCAATGTTTTTTAGGCTGTTCTTATACCTCATCTCCTCTAGCAAGAGCTCCTTCTTTTCCAATCCAATGCCATGCTCAGCTGAGACGCTCCCACCATTCTCGATAGCTATCTTCCCAATTGTCATTAGGAAATCCTGAGCCTTTTTCAAGCTCTTTTCATCATTTGAATTGTAGAATACGTTTGCATGGATGTTACCATCGCCTATGTGGCCGAATAAGGATGCCTTTATGGTCTCCCTTCTGGATTCTTCTTCTATTTTTGACAATGCTGATGGAAGTCTTGAAGGAGGGACCACTATGTCTCCTATGATTATGTATTCGTCACTGCTTGCCCTTTCACCCAGTTCCGCAGCATACAGTCCCTTCCTTAGCAGGTACATCTCTGCCATCTCACTGCTGTCTGTGGTATTGATGACTTCTAACGCTCCTGTATTTTTTATAATTTCTAGTGCCTCAACCATATGCCTTTCTATGGATTCGGTGGTAGATGATATGTCAACCATCAGCAGGAATTTCGCCCCCTCCGGAAATTTGATATTTTTTGTGTTCGTCAGAGAATCCATGGCTATTCTGTCCATGAATTCTGCAATAAGTGGTGTTATTCCGTTGGCCTTAAGTAATCCGATGGCAGACGATGCTTTATCTATTGATTCGTAGTAAGCTAGGATTCTGCCGACTTTCTCTGGTTTTGGTGCTATTTTCAGTACTGCCTTTGTTATCAGTCCAAGTGTTCCTTCGCTCCCTATGAACAGAGCTGTAAGGTCATACCCTGTGCTTCTCTTGAGCACCTTGCCTCCTGTCTGTATAACGGTTCCGTCCGGCAAAACCACCTCAAGTCCAAGTACCCATTCCTTAGTGGCTCCATACATTGCCCCTCTGAGGCCACCCGCATTGGTGGCTATAGAACCTCCAACAGTGGCAGCTATGGAACTGCCCGGGTCCGGAGGGTAGATAAAGTTAATGGACGAAAGCTTCTGGTTCAGGTCATCGAGTCTCACGCCTGCTTCTGCTATAACGTACCTATCCTCTTTGCTGATTTCAATTATTTTATTCATCCTTGAAAGACTGATTACAATAGAATCTGAAGAAGGGACAGATGAACCAGTGAGGGCAGTACCTCCACCCCTTCCGACGACTGGTATTCCCTTCTCATAGCATATTTTCATAATCTCCTGAAGTTCACTCGTGTCCTTGGGTACAGCAACAGCCAGCGGAACATCTCCATTAAAAAATGATGCGTCTTTCATGAACGGTATTTTATCGATTTCCTTAGTTATTAGAGAATCGCCGATGGCTTTCTTTAATTTATTAAGTTGATCCACAATTATTATAGTTAGAACCAATTTATTAAATTTTAGTCACAATTGGATGCGGGACACTATTCTAACATCGTCCCATATTGAATATACTGTGCCATAAACCCTTGCAGAATATTGCGCTGTCAATCCTGTTATCCCTCCTTTGACAACAGGTGGGACTTAGGAAGCATGTTAACGAGATGCAACTTCCCCAATTTTAAGCTATCCACTTTATCGTTTTTCTTCTTGGATTCCTGTGAAAAAGGATATTTTGACAATTCTATATGCAATCTCTTCCTGATTAGTCGTAGTGACTGTGGTATGTTGTCTTAAGCCTTTGCATTCATGGCCATCTGAGACATTGATTTCATCTTCCTCTCAGTAAGGGAATCTATCTTGTCAATGAATTCCTTATTGTTCTTGAGCATGGTGAAAATCAGTTCTGCCAGGATTCTAGCAATTGCAACTATGGCCGTGTTCCTTCCCAACCCTTCTAACTATGTTGAGGTATTTGACCTTCAATCTCTTAGATTTCTTTATTGCTGTGTGAGATGCCGTGACCAGAACAAACCTCAGTATAGAGGGGCCTTTCTTGGATATATGGCCTCTTATGTCCCTGTTGCCGACTGATCCTGTCTTGGAACAAGTCCTGCATATGATGCAAATCTTTCCTTTGATCTGAATCTTGAGATATCATCTATTTCCGATATTATAACTGTGGCTGAATACACATTTATTCCCGGGATTGTCATGAGGAGCTTCACCCTATTGTCGTCCTTCACTGCTAAAGCTATCTGATCCTCTATCTT
>JAKAUD010000153.1:0-8252 GCA_021827885.1 Thermoplasmata archaeon
GATTAACGACGTCAAGGTTATAAATCGGAGTGAAGTTAATGCCGCGTTTTACGATTTCTTCATGTGAAAGTATACCATTTTGGAGTATGGAAGGTATGTTATCAACATGGGTTATATAATATAGGAATCTATATTTAAAGAGAGGGGGCTGACCTGGTTCAGCATTCTTTAAAAGGTCAGTCGATTTATCACCTAACATTCTCCTCATCAGTATTTTAGGATGCACAATTATGTAATAAAATTTCTCACACTTCTTAAGAAGCTGAAAGGGATTATACTACCTGAGGAATTCGGTAGATTTACAGTATAAAAATAGGTTTCAGAAGTTACTTTTTCCGAGAGGGCATCATAAAACTAATTAACTTAATTTCCTCCAGTTGTTGCCAAATTCGTTTTTTCATTTCATTCATTTTCCAAAACAAGCTATAAGTTTAAAATATCCAGTCATGAATTTTTGTTAGTAATGTGCATGAAAAACAGCGAACTGGACGGGGAATTTGACAAGCTGGCTGAAGGAAAAGTGAAGAGGTTTAGCAGGGTAAACCTGAAGGAGACAATTGATTTCTTGAATACCATTTCCAGCATATCTGACAGAGACGGAGACGAGGTGTTCGGGGAATGATCTCAGTGAGTTGCAATTTTAAAAATCGACAGACTATTCTAGTATGGATGGATGGCTTGAAGGTACTTGGCCAAAGGAGTCTGGGTGAAGTTCTGGATAAGGTCAGGATGGAGGGAAGGGAGAATGGGGAATAACGGATTCAAGAAGGAGTATATAACAGGAAGAAAGGACCAGTGGGACATAGACTACAAAATCATGATGAAGGGCCGTGAGGTCTCGAAGACCATTGACCAGTATTTCGAATTCCTGAAAGAGAACATGAGCTTCGTGATCACGAAGGTATCGAGCGAGATGGCGAATGGGCTGATCGACTAATTGAAGCTAATCTAGTATTTGCTCAATTTCTTTTAATTCTGAAAGTTATAGAAAATTTGGTAATAACGTGTCATTGAATTTGCCTAGAATTAAAAGGTTTAGTCAGCTTTCATAGGAAATATTTTCCCCGAATTGCTCTCCTACTTTCGGTCTCAGACCCAAATCCCTTTTTGTCCAGAAGGATACTCCGACTTTATTTTCCTTCCAGATAATGCATTCTTAAGAAGTCCCATGAAGATTTGTCCTTTTTCCTATTCTTACTTTCCTTCATTTGTCTTTCGCCGATATGAACGGCGAAATTCCCTCGCTCACCAACTGTTGAATTGAGGGTATGCAAATAATTTTTTCAGAATAATTTTAAGAGACTGGAAGTTTTGTATCATGAGAAGAAGCAAGAGAGGTGGAAAAGTAAGCGCCGAAAAGTCCGAGGAAACCGAAATTGGAAGAAAGGAATTGAGCACACCGGCTCAACTAGACCTATCAAACAGGAGCACATTTGCCTCAGAGAAGAAGGCAGACATCGAATCACACACTGAAGAACTGAAAAAGTCTCTCGCCAATGCAGACAAAGAACTTGTAATAAAAGAAAAGGCGATAAAAACTGAGGTCAATAAAGTGAATGAAGCAGTTGAAGAAATGCGTGATATTGCGACGACTGCCATAGCTAATATTGAGACAGGTGTAAACGACTCGTCAAAGAAGATCGACAGCACTTTCGCAATCATGAGGAGGACTGTCAAAATTGTCCCGTTTATTGTGTTAATAGTGTATTATGGAGTGTATTTTTTCGAGTATGGCCGCTCCTACAATCCCAACATTTTTGGTGGTTTAGCAATCGCTGTGCTCATAGGAGTTGTTTCCAAGGTTATTATTGATCGTGCGTACTTAAAAGTAAGCACGACTCGAAATCAAGCCACCGATACCATCAAGGAAACTAACAAAGGATTGGGTGGATTTCTCAAGACAAGACTTATAATCGAGCCCGATCTGGCACGCGTGAAGGAGTACTTTGAGAGCGCTGCCGGATACGGGCAGGTGGTGCTTTCAGCGGTGCGAGACTATGTTCCAGCACTTAAAGGCGCCTATGACAGCGAAGAAAGAATAAATCGGCAGCGTATTTTCATTGAATCTCTTAGGAACTCACTCACTGCCTATGGATTTGACCTTTCACCTATAGTAAACGACTATCTCTCAAAATTCGGTCCCTTGACCAACTCTAGAGAAGAATGGATTGATGAAGCAACGGGGAAGCTAAGGTTGATTTTAGGTACGTCCCAACTTATCCTCAAAATGATATATTGGGATTATGTAGGAGATGAAGAGTCTTCAAAGAACGTATGGAAAGAAATCGTCAGCGAACAGAAATACCTAACGGAATTATCGAAGTTGCTGGTTTCAAACGATCTAGTTGAAACAGAGTACATACAAAAGAATGTCGAGACGTACGGGGCAATAGAAGATCTGATAAAAGATGACAAGGGATTCCGTCTCGAATCTTTCCGCGAGAAATACTCCAAATATTACATAGAATTCGCCAGAGAGAAAAAGGCGCTCCTTGATGGTATACGTGATTATAACATGACAATAAGCCAATCTCTGACTGACCTAATTCTGAAATTTACACCTCAGAGTTTTGAGACGGAGAAACGTCGTGAAGCTCTGTTTTCATTTGCCGCGGAGCAGATTGATTTGGCTTCAGACGTTATAGAACTGGCCTATTATGAGAGAGAAGGAGAAGTACTAAAACGTAGTCAAGCATGGAACAATTTGCGAAGGCACGACAAGCAAGTTTCAGACTTTGTTATGAAACTGATTGACAACAGAGCTATCGAAGTTCCCACTCCTTACCTTACAAATCGTCCAGCCCTGGGCAATTTCGCTATTAAGGTTCTAACGAGTTTTGATGACTTCACTTTATCGGCCGCGAAACGAAGTCTTCAACTAACATTCAGTTTCCTTGAGGATCAGAAAGCCATTTACCTTCGTTTGATGTCTAATAAGATAATTTTGTCAGAAGTCGATAGAGAGGCATTTAGGAAGTGGTTGACTCCAGAGCCGAATCCAGCTAAGATTGCAAAATGGATTCAGGGGCAAACAGACATTCCTGACTATGTCTTATTGCTGCTTTACTATGACTACATACAAGATGCCAAGGAGAGAATAAAGCTATTTGACTCAATGAGAGAACCTGAGAAAATGCAAAACTTAGCAGCGACATTGATAGAGCGAAGATTTATTCCAACGTCAGAGAATGCAAACGCAAAAGACGAAATCTTGACCCTCTCTTTGTTACTCACTAAACTCGAAGACTACAACCTCTCGGAAATCCAACTTAAACTTACTGTTTATAATCAACTTCTAACTTATTCTAGGGATCTATTAATGTTCCTTAAGGAACAAAAACTCATTCAGAAGGAGCCATCATTGGATTTTGAAGGTGTGATCAACTCGGTAAGTCCAAATATAACGGACCCAGTCGTACAGGAGGAGGCAATTCTTGATCATCTAATTACATCCCAAAGTAGCGAGGAGTTCAATTCTAAAGAGTGGCATCAGCCTGTTATTATTGCAACTTTGGCATATTATCTTTCGTCGCGTCAGAGCGTTTTATCTCCTTCCGCTTGCAAGAAAGCTGGAGCAAGCGATAAAGCTTCCAAGATACTATATCTATACAGCGAGATTAACGATGAAGAAGAACAAATAGGAGCTACCGATAGGACAAAGTTTGCAGAAATAGTTCAAAAGACAATTGAAGGAACCTATTCTAACTATAGAAATTTGGTTCCCTTCAAGCACGAGCTGACAATGGGATTCCTTTACCCTCGCATCAGCCAACTTTTACATACACGTATGGATAAAATAGAGGACAGTATAGTTGACAAGGATCACCTTGAGAGAATAATCAAGAAGTACAAGGATGCCACTAATACTTTCTTGGAGTCCAAGATTCAAGCGAATGTAGTTTTGGAATGGCTTAGGAGGCAATTGGTGAGTGCATACATGATCACTAAATTGGGTGCTGCTGATGTCATCACCGGCATCATAGACGAAGAATTGCCCAAGGCATGTAAAGAGCTAGCCAAGAAAGACCCGATTTACGACCATTTTCTTCTCCTCTCAGAAGATACGATTGGACCTGGGATAAGAGTAGGGATTGTTCCATTTCAGATGGACTTCCCAACCTTCTCAAAAAACTTTGAAAGGGTGTTTCAACTCGCCGTCGCTAATCACAGCGTAACCGGGAGTGCTCATCAACCTAGCGAATTCTTTAGCAACGTAGTCAGATTCTTTCCTTCAGATGCCTTTTTCAAAAGAGTTGGGGGCGGTAGACATGAGTCAACAGAGCTTCCAAGTGACCACCCGGCAGAGATAATTCGCAATCTACTTCTTAGGCACTATGGTGAAATCGAAAATCTAGAACTCATCGCTTCAGTGTCTGGCCAATCTGAGAACTCAATTGCCTTGAAGAGTCTGCTTACTACATTTTTTGACACAGATACATCTATCTACCTAATGGCACAGAAACAACTAGATGTAATACTTGGTAATTCACAGTTCCGAGAATATGTCGAGAGCGCTCGACTAGACGGTGGGCTTTGTGCTAGCTTCAAATGCTCTACACGTACTTCCCTCGCCACCACAATATGTGATCTTTCAGGACAGTTAGGAACTAACAATTCTATGGTGCAACAAAAACTGAGGGACGAAATCAAAAAGATGGCTTATCAAAGTGGAGCTAGGCTGAACAATGAAAAAGTTAAGCAAATAAGTGAAGTAGTTTATCAGGTACTTCTAGATATTGGAACAGTTTTGCGAGGCTTTCCATCAAGGGACTGAAACGGGCTATTATAGTGTTAGAATTACAGGTAAGATAGGAGAAGGTTGGATTTCTTTGACGCCCGATAGGATCCTAGTATCCTGCAATCTCTTCTTTCCCTAATTCCTATAGCAAATAGGAGGGTTTCCTTATCTAACGATTCTCTTCGCAGATAGCCGAACACAGTATCCAAGAAAATGGTGATAAATCTCGAATCAAGAGGCTTTTATTGGAATCCTTCAGCATCCTCCATAAAGATATCGGTGATTTGAGAAATAGATGTTTTGACTAACATTTCAAATATATCCATATTTAATTTATTGCCCCGTAGGGCTACAACCATTTTAATTTTTAAACTCTGACGAACAGGCATTGAATTGGTAAACCAGCATACATTAATAGTTAACATGCGGTTAACATATATACTACTATTCAATTACAAATCGTGAAAACTTCAGAAACATCGGATTTCGAATCTATAGTCAGATATTTGGAGGTACTCTGGAACTCTTTCCCTAGTCCAATGTCACAGACACAACTAGCTAAGGAATCAAATGTATCGAAAGCAGCAATTACAAAAGTTAAAGATCGATTGTTCGAGATATGCGACGACCAGTCCCTGATTTATAAGAGAAAGCTCGTTTTAAAGAAAGACTCTAACACCTTCGGAAGGATCATTAATTCTGCCTTAAGGTCCGGTCATCTTCACAGTCTTATCGATAGCCCATTCTTTAAGCAACAGATATTAGACCTGAAGTTGCACCAGAATTTCTCTAAATCAATTCCATTTTACTCGACGTATTTCTCTGAAGAAGACACCAATCTGCTTGTTAATTTAGCGATAAGTATAATATATGAAGCTTTGCCTAACGAGGATGAATTGTATTCCACCATAAAAGACAGGCTAGATGATGGAAACCTTGTCATTTCGGCGATAATGTCTTCCGTATTTTTTAACTTAGAAAAACTAATATCGGGCGACAGACTTGTTTTGCAGTTCCGAAAATATGACTTAAAGAGAATTCTTACTCTGAGAGACAAGGTTTACTTTTTTGCTAATGCTCTCTTTGCGCAGTTTGTGAGCAATCTCAAATTTGTCTCTGATATCAAAAGACCAGAACAAAGGGAAGGATACATAATGGTTTACAAAGAAACGTTTGATTTCTATTTAAAACACTACTTAGAACAGTTCTCAAATGTACTGCTTGTTTTTGGTCCAGATTCTCATATTTCTGAAACTGGCCTAGACAAATTTATCATAGGTTCCTACTTCTCTCCAGGTGCTAAGGTCGATGTTTCAGAAAGTCACAAAAGAAGGACGATTAGCAAAACCAAAACGTCAGATTCAGGAAAGATAGAATTGAAGACTAATCCAGCGAAGGAGGTGATAAATTAGTATGGAAGAAATACAGAAAAAGTATGAGATAATAGTCAACGGAAGACCAAAAGAATGGAAAGAGAGTAAAATCAGTTAAACGCAAGTCGTGAACCTAGCGTTCCCAACGCCGCATAAACCCACTGAAATCTTTACAGTGCAATATAGCAGGGGGCCCAAAGAGAACCCAGAAGGTACTATAGTGGACGGACAAGATGTCTTTGTAAGAAGCGGAATGAACTTTCATGTTGACAGAACTGATCGATCGTAGCACAGACCTTAAACATTTAAGAGACGAAGGATACGGTATAGAAATTGTAAATGGATTTCTGTTGGTTAACCACGTACCTTACGTCAACGATAGAAGTCAAGTCGCTTACGGAATATTGGTATCAAGACTCGATTTAGCGGGTAATGTTACTACAAAGCCAAAGGATCATGTCGCACTCTGGACAGGAGACTATCCTTACAGTTCCAACGGAAAAAAATTAGAAAACCTGGTTAATAATACGAGCGCTAACCAAGTAATTGTAAGTGGATTGGTTGCAAATATATCATTTTCTCAAAAACCAGAAGGTGGATATGATAATTATTATCAAAAAATGACATCATATATACATATTTTAGAGGGGGAAGCAAGAGCGATCGATTCATCTGCAACAGCCCAGACATATCCCTTCGTTAAACCATCAAATGACCAATCTGTCTTCTGGTATGAAGATACAGCATCAAGTCGTGCCAACATTGCTGATATCAACGACAAGTTGCGTTTAGGCAAAATAGCAATTGTTGGATTAGGAGGCACTGGGTCTTACATACTAGATTTACTGGCAAAGTCTCCAGTAGAAGAAATTCATCTGTTCGATGGGGATAGATTTTTACAACATAACGCTTTTCGAGTTCCCGGGGCAGCCTCGGAAGAAGAACTTGCTGAGAAACCAATGAAGGTCGAATGGTTGTCTAAGGTTTACTCTAGACTTAGAAGAAAAGGGATAGTACCACATCCAGAATATATCGATGAAAATAACGTTCTGGATCTGAGCACGATGACGTTTGTGTTTTTATGCCTAACTAACGGTCATTCAAAACGAGCCATAGTAGACTTCCTAATTAGTACTGGGATACCCTTTATTGATGCTGGAATGGGATTGAGGAGATCGGATGGAGCGCTAGATGGTTTGTTGCGAGTTACCACATTTATCCCTAATCATTCTTCCCATATATATAAGAGGGTTCCATTTAGTGATGGTGAAGACGATGAATATTCATCTAACATTCAAACTGCCGATCTTAATGCTCTTAATGCAGTTCTTGCTGTCATTAAATGGAAAAAGATAACCGGTTTTTATGTTGACACTAAACAAGAGTATAATTCTACTTACGGAGTCTCAATGAATTTGCTTACTAATGACGAAGGATGATCAGTTGAAACGACGTACTATGAAACCTGAATTCGTAAAGTATATTCCAGATAGTTTGAAAGATGGGGTCTTATATATTTCTTTTCGATATGAAACTGCTGCTCACAAATGCCCCTGCGGATGCGGAGAGGCAGTAATCACCCCAATTACACCAATTAGTTGGAGCCTGAATTGGAACGGCAAGTCAGTTAGTTTGAGTCCTTCTATCTACAATAGAAGTTTTCAGTGTAAATCCCATTATTGGATAATTAGGAATAAGGTCGTCTGGGTTAAGGTAAAGAACCGAATCGAAAGGAATAGGAAGGAAATTTAGAGACATGGCAACGTTCAGTTCGTTTTCACGCAACATCAGCGTTCAGAATATAATAATCTGAACTCACCTAACCCTTGTTGACTGTTTTTCTTCCACCCTTTCATTGTGACTGATAACCTACCCTCGCCCTATTTTATCGCTGATCAAATACCATAAACAAACACAGGAGACTGATCAGTTACTCGCAAAGGATAAATATCTCCTTCAGATAGATTTTTGTGGCCCTTTCTCCAGAACAAGAACAGTTAAGCTTAAAACTGCTCCAGGAATATTTAGACGATGGCGACTACTTAAAATCAGAAAAGGAACTTGACTATAACAGGAACAGTATAATACCACAAATTAAAGAAAACCTGACCAAATTTATCAATGGAAATGTTGCATTGGAA
>JAKAUD010000153.1:8262-10246 GCA_021827885.1 Thermoplasmata archaeon
TTTAAATAAATCACATGAATACTGGGGCTTTAAAGGATATAGTGGCCAAATGTTTTTCAACATTCTCTTCAATTCTTCTTTTCATCAATCAAAGTCGGAGGAACTTACTTCCGTTCTTAGGAGATCCCTAAAATTGCCAAGCGGAATAGAAGAAACAAAGGAAATCATTAGAGAATTTACGAAATTCGTAAAATATATCAAGGAAGGCAGTGGAGGAGATAAACGGTATAGCCCCAACATTAAGTCTATACTATATTTCCTAAGTTACTTTTGGCAGATTTTAGATCCAGATAAATTTCCGATATTTTACCCGAACTCCATTGTTTGGGAAATGTACTCTCAGAAAATGTTATCAATTCAGGTTTTGTCTTCAGAGAATCTTGACCTTAGCTATGAAGAATTTTATCGATTGAACTACGAACTGCTAGTCTTATATAGGAAATCTTATCCTAAAATGCTGGTGAATTACTGGCTCGTAGAGCACGTATTTTATAGGTCTTTTGAACCAGAGGAAGAGGAGGGAGCTGTAGAACCCAATCGTGAAATCGAAGTTAATTTGCCCCGGGCAGATGAGCAATTATACTCCGACCTTCTGGATAAGCTTAAAAGTTTGACACCATCACAGTTTGAAAGTTTAGCTGTAAAAGTATTACAAAAAATGGGATATGGACAATATTCAAAAGACTCGGGCTCTGTGACCGGCAGACCTGGAGACAGAGGTATTGACGGAGTGATCCAGGGTGACCGTCTCGGTTTTGAAAACATATACGTTCAAGCTAAAAGATTCGATAGTAATTCAGTAAATGAAGATAGGGTACAAGCTTTTGTAGGAGCTATTAGTGGTAAGAAAGGGAACAAGGGAGTTTTCATAACCACATCTACCTTTACGAGAAATGCAATTGATTATGCTAACGGCCAAGGAGGAATTATAATAAAACTAATAGATGGAGAAGCGTTGGTGAGATATATGGTAGAATTTAAACTAGGAGTAAAGACAATTAGGACAATAGAACAGAAGCAAGTAGAAGATGCATTTTTCGAAGGTCTTCAATAGAATTGGAATATCGTTTATTATCTCATTTTAGTATTTCTTATAAACGAAATACGAAATAGTGGTTGCCATAATTTAATCGGTACCTCTTTCATTTTTGCATAATGGGTTCTTGTTTACAGGCTATTTAACCAGGTCTGATAAGAAAATGGTCTAAGTATTATATTGTCTATCTCTACAATAAGGTATATTCGGAATGAGTTGCAAAATGGAGGACCAGTCGGACCCTTGACAGAAATCGTCGCTGCCCAGTGGGACCAGAGACAAAAATCATAGTGGGCCTATACTATTCTAAAACCAGTGCTGCTATACCAAAAACTCAACGCTACAATTGGAAATAATGTCTCACCTAAATTATTGCCTATTCTGTTAAGAAAAGGGGCATTCGTTCACCATCTTGAGCAGGGGATTTTATTCTAAGAAGAACATGGAGGATGCTCTTGAACGACTGATCGTAGGTCCTGCAATTACGGAAGGAGAGAGGCAAAGGTTTTGCTAACTTGAAATAGTTGTCGAGTTCCAGTTTTCATATAGATGATTGTGGACGGAGCTATTCTTCTAGCCGTATCAGCAGCAACCACCAGTCTTCCCTACTCCCCTGAATTCCTGATACCGGCTGCAATCGTCATCATTGCCTTGGAAGTGTGGCTTGACCTGAAGTACCTCATCTGACCGGAATCATTCCTCATATTTCCTTATGGTGTAACTCTTGTCGGCACAACCACTTATTCATTCAATCATTCCTGGAACTGGCATTCCAAAGCAATACATAGGCAGAAGTATTACTGCATTTCGTGGATATCTCCATCATCGGAATCATACCGTTCTGGATAAGCTTCGTCTACTATTACATTGCAGCAGCCGTAATCACCACATTTGGTGGAAGTGTGTTCACCTATTCCAGAAATAAGGCAGGGAGGATTGCATGGAGCA
>JAKAUD010000133.1 GCA_021827885.1 Thermoplasmata archaeon
TGTTCATGAAATTCCTGACCTTCTTTGCCTCTTCTGAATCGTACTTCCACTCTATGCCTGCATAAAGATCTTCCGTGTTCTCCCTGAATACTATCATATTCATATTTTCAGGATGTTTCACTGGAGATGGAACTCCGGGAAAGTATTTCACTGGCCTCACATTTGCATAAAGATCAAAATGCTGTCTCAGAGTTACATTCAGGCTCCTGAAACCCTTTCCAATTGGAGTCGTGAGAGGGCCCTTTATTGATATGACACATCTGGAAAGTTGATCTAATGATTCTTCTGGGAGATGCTTTCCGCTCTTTTCGTATGCCTCTTCTCCTGCTTCAATTTTCTCCCACTCGATTGATCTCTCTCCTTCATATGCAATCTCTATTGCAGAATTGACCACATCAATCATAGCGGTCGTAATATCCGGTCCAATGCCATCACCCTCTATGTAACCTATGGTGACTTTATTAGGAACTACTATGTGGTTATTTTCAACTTTTATGTAAGGCATGTGACCTATATGCCCATAAGAGATAAATGCTTTAACATATGAAACAGTTTTGCGTTTTATTTTCTGAAGAAAAATACCATTACTTATATTGGAAAAACTTTGGTTAAAAATATTTTACGTAGAGATTATTTAATGAACCATTCCTGAACGATATCATGAAATTCTCAGTCGTTTTAGAGAATTCAGCGGAAAGCATTTCGAGTTCATTGAAGTTTTTAACATGGTATATTATGAACATAAAATCTCCAAATTTTTTCATAATTAGATATTTTTTATTCAAGAGACACAGACTCTTAAGCGTATTCATATTCAATTCAGGAGTAGTTTTCAATATGATGCTTGGCATGATTCCATATTCAAGTTTTCCTGTATCAAAGGAAATCTCTTCATATATTGCATCTATTTCTAGAAGTTTTTCAACTCTTCTTCTCACAGTTCTCAAAGGTATATTCGTTTCTTCGAAGATTTCATTTAAGTTGAAGGTGAGGGGGCTCTGTTTAATTATAGATTTTACAATAGAAATGTCTATATTGTCCAACTGGGATATCTTTGAATCATTTTCTTTCATCAAAGAATAATAGCCCTTAATTCCAAGCTTTGAAGTCAGGGCGTTTAAATTACTATTCACTTCTGAATCGTTTTTGCAAATAAGCGATATTCCGCAGAAAAAACCAATATCTGTGAGATTTCTATCACATAGATATCCATAAATAACACGTTCTACAAAGGGAAGGAATTGAAACATTTCCGAAATATTATTAAGAATCTCTTTTTTGTTATTTATCAGTAAAAAATATCGATTCCATGCATTATAACGATCATCGATATAGTACTTAATGTTCCTGATGAGACCCATAGATATCATTTCATCAATTCTTTTTTTTATCATTGCTGGATGAATCCCCAATTTTTTAGAAATTTTATAAATTGATGGCCTGCTTTGCAAATCACTTGATTCCCCTCGTGGCCATTGAAAGCATCTAATTATTTCCATAGAGGTGTCATCAATCATTTCCATCTCTAAAGGGAGATATAACTATAAATTTTTTGTCAAGTGTAACCCGGAAAAATTTTACACCTGAATTTCTACGATTTAGAGTTCAAGTATTTACTGGATCAGAAATGAAATAGAACGCGTTGGATTTTCACAATGTAATGAAATTTTCTATATCAATAGATACTCTTCTAGATCAATTACTTCAATTCGACAGTTTCCACCTGTTTTTAGAAAAACTTCTCAAATGAATATTTTACCAAAAAGACTCAGTTATGGAATTATAATATGGTATAATTCAGATAGACATAAAGCAAGTTTTGGTTCTCAGAAAAGGTACTTCTAAGGGTTGTGCGTACAGGACTGACTGAATAGCTACAAAATCTGCATAAATTCTTATATGGAAACTAAATACCGTTTAAGTCAGATTGAAAACGCTAGATATTGCGGGTGAAAACGTTGAAACTTCCAAAAAATGTTAAAATGTACTGTAAACATTGCAAGGAGCACACTGAACAAGAAGTGGAGCGAGTTAGGAAAAGGAAGGCCAGTGAGTTGAAGGCCGGTCAGAGGAGATTCAGGAGAGTTACCTCAGGATTTGGAGGATTTCCAAGGCCAAAATTCGAAGGAAGAGAGAAGCCTACAAAAAGAGTTTCCATCAAATTCAGATGCAAGAAATGCAAGAAAGCCATAACAAGACCAACCCAGAGAGCCAAGAAATTTGAAATAGTGGAGGTAAGATAATGGCAGAGGAAAAGATAATGAAAAAGTTGAAGGGAAAAACAAACAGATTCATAAAGATAAAATGCTCAGACTGCGGTAATGAGCAGATCACATACACAAGAGCGTCAAGTGTTGTCACATGCCACATATGTGGTGGAGAACTTGCTGTTCCAACTGGTGGCATCATAGCAACAACCGCCGAAATAGTCGAAGAATATTAATGATATCAGAAAAAACTGCACCGGAAAATGGAGATCTTGTTGTAGTAACAGTCACAAAGCTTGACAAGTTCAGTGCACATGTCAAGCTGGATGAGTATCCGGGTCTCAATGGTTATGTCCATATTTCCGAGGTTGCAAACGGATGGGTCAGGCTCATAAGGGATCACCTGAGAGAAGGCCAGAAAACCGTCTGCAAAGTTATACAGATAGATTCTAGAAAGAAAGCAGTTGAACTTTCCCTGAAGAGAGTCAACGAACACCAGAAAAGAGATAAGATATCAGAATGGAAAAATGACCAGAAAGCCACCAAACTTATGGAAATTGTGGCACAGAATTTGAAGAAACCTGTTGATACCTGCATGCAAGAATTTGGTCTGGATCTCGTCGAAAAATATGGAAGCATCTACGCTGCCTTTGAGGAAGCTGCCAGCGAGGAAGATGAATTCATGAAGGGAACCAGAGCAAAGTGGAGAACTGCATTCATAAAGATTGCTACCCAGAATGTGTCATCACCCTACGTAAAGATTGGAGGAGAGATGGAACTGGCTTCAATTGCATCGGATGGAATAGATAGAATAAAGGAATGCCTTACTTCTGGTTTCTCTGAAGGGGTCAACATACAGTATTCAGGTGCACCAAGATACCTTATAACTGTAAAAAGCAAGGATTTCAAGGTTGCGGAGGATATATTGAAAAATTCCACCAACAGCATACAGGAATCCTGCAAGAAGCTGAATGTGAGCTTCAAGTTCAATAGGGAAAGCAGGGAGAAATGAAAGGAACTATAATGAAATGCAGGTCCTGCAAAACATACACGCTTTTAAAGGCATGTCCTGCATGCGGAAAGGAGACATCCACACCAGGGCCCGTGAAATACTCCACAACGGACAGATTTCAGGCATTCAGAATAAAAGAATTGGAGGATGAAAATATTGGATAGAATTCATATTAAAAAATATATGGACATTAGCAGGGAAAAGAAACCCATACTTATTTGTGGGCTGCCGGGCATAGGAAACATCGGAAGACTCGCAGTGGATTACATCATTGATAAGTTCGACATGAAAAAGGTTTGCGACATCTATTCCACGCATCTTCCTGCACAGGTTTTTGTTTCACCGGAGAGCATTGTCTCCCTTCCAAAAAACACCCTCTATTTCAAGGAACTTTCAAAAACAAGATCAATACTCATCTTCACTGGAGACTTCCAGGGAACCACCATTGAAGGCCAGTATGAACTTTCCGAGACCATCCTGAAAATGGCATCGGAAATGGGTGTGCGTGAAGTGTATACGCTTGGTGGGTATGGAATAGGCAAGATTGTTGAAAACCCCAGAATAATCGGAGCAGTTACTGATGCAAAGATGAAAAAGAAACTCTCCTCAAAGGGAGTTATATTCTCTGAAAACGAACCCGGAGGAGGAATCGTCGGCTCTGCTGGAATCATCCTCGGAATGGCTGGGGAATTCTACAACATGGATGCAGCCTGCCTCATGGGAGAAACTCCAGGATTCTTCACTGATCCAAAAGGTTCAATTGCGCTGCTCAAGGCACTTTCAAAAATTGTGAAATTCACCATAGAACTTGAGGACATTGAGGAGAGGGCAAAGAGCATTGAACAGATCACTGAAAAAATGCACGGGGAAGGTCAGATAAAGGAGCAGAAGGAAGACCTCGGATATTTCGTCTAAACAAGAAATAACAAACAAACTTTTTTACTTTATAAATAATTCGCTGCCATTAGAACATAAATTTATAGAACCCGTGGAACGACGCATACGTTTTAATATGGATATTTAATCAGCCTTTAGTCAATATGCCAAAGAATCCAGTCATTCTGCAGAAACCACTAGATGTGATGAAAAACACCATAGAAAAAAATGTTCTGGTTGACGTGAAAGGCAACAGGACCTACTCTGGAGTCCTGGAAGGTTACGATGTTTATCTGAACCTTGTCCTCAAGAACGCCAATGAAATGATCAATGGTGAAGTGAAAGGAATACACAACAAGATACTTGTGAGAGGAGACAATGTAATATTTGTATCCCCATCGAAAGGTGAAGATCAATGAGCAATGGAACAGCAGTAATGGGAAAAATGTCAAACAAGAAAGTCCACATAAGATGTAGAAGGTGTGGGCATCATGCGTATCATGTAAGGGAAAAGAGGTGTGCACACTGTGGCTTCCCCGCCCCAAAACTTAGATCCTATAGATGGGCAAAAGCCAAGTGAGAGTTGCGCTGTGGTCGGATTCCACGGCAAGTCTCAGGCTTTTCCTGTGCTTTATTCTGCTCTGAGGACGTTGCAGCATAGGGGCCAGGAAAATTCAGGTGTAGCCATATTTGATGGCGAGAAGATAGAACTTTTGAAGGTTGATGGTCATGTATATGAGGGATTCAGGCCTTATATTGAGAAGAATACCACACCTAAGGGTACTATAGGTATAGGTCATAACAGGTATTCCACAGCAGGATTGAAAAATATCACCGGTGCAGGCCCTTTTCTTGTGAATACATCCGCAGGACAGATAGCAGTTGCCCATAATGGTGAAATAACAAATTATAAAGAAATAAGAGAAAATCTAAAGGAGAAGGGGATGTCTTTCTTCACTACGACTGACACTGAAGTCTTGGTGAATCTTCTTTCAAAGGAACTCAAGGAAAGAGGATTTATCAATGGAGTCAGGAATACCATGAATATCATGAGGGGATCATATTCCATCACCATGATGATTGGCAATAAGCTCTATGCCATAAGGGACCCTCTTGGATTCAAACCTCTTGTTGTTGGAAAGACTATTGAAGGAACAGTGGTGGCTTCAGAAAGCAGTGCACTGGATGTGCTGGGTGGAGAAACCATCAGGGATGTTGAACCTGGAGAAGTTCTGGAAATTGATGAGAATGGATTCAGAACCATACTGAAAGTTCCATCGGAGAAGAAAGCTCACTGCATGTTCGAATGGGTTTATTTTGCAAGGCCTGACAGCATTATTGATAATATTGAAGTTTACAAAACGAGATACTCACTTGGAATGGAGCTGGCTAAAGAGGCCCCCTGTGTTGGAGATGTTGTGATACCTGTGCCGGATTCAGGAAGGACCCAGGCTTCAGGATATTCAGAATATTCAGGCATTCCATACGAGGAGGGCCTTTTCAAGAATCGTTACTCAGAGAGAACCTTCATCATGCCTTCGCAGTCAGAGAGGGATGAGGCTGTGCGTATAAAACTCAACCCCATAAGGAGCGTCATAAATGGAAAGAGAATAATCCTGGTGGACGATACAATCATCAGGGGCACAACCACCAAGAGAATAGTTGGCATTCTCAGGAAGGCAGGGGCCACCGAAGTTCACGTGAGGGTCGCTTCTCCGAGGATAATCGCCCCATGCTATTTCGGGATAGACATGAAGACAAGGGATCAGTTCATAGCTTTGAGAAGAACAGATGAGGAAATTGCCAGAGAGATTGGTGCGGATTCTGTTGCGTACCTTTCCATTGAAGGCCTGACTAAAAGTATAGGAAAATCCGAAAAAGATCTCTGTCTTGGATGCCTCACCGGAAAATATCCTGTGAAGATCACTGACGAGATCGAGTACGTACAAAAAACCCTTGAATGAGTTCTATCTTATTTTTTTCTGGAGAGTATCTATCTCGTCCTGCCCCATAATCCTTCCTGCACAGTCAGCCCTGAAGCATATGGACAGGACATTTGAGAGTTTTCTCGCAATTGTTCCCCTTCTTGCTGGCTTTGCACCGGATACAACCGGGGATCTGTAGATAAGGCCGTATTTTGGCCCCCTGATCTTCTTTGTCTTGCTCATGAAAAGAGATCTCTCTGCCCCCGCCATCTGGATAGATGAGGATTTACACATAGCAAGCCTCTCCATGGATCCAAAGTGCGCAAGAAGCTGACATGCAGTATCTGTTCCGATGATTCTTGTTGCATTAGGCATGATCTTTGCTGCCCTGTCCTGAATCTGCTGTGACAGTTCTTCCCTTCGTGAGATCAGATCCAACCCGGTGTTGCCCAGCGTGATCATTGCATCGTCACCCGATTCTGCCAGTGATCTGAAGAATACATTCATGGGTTCCTGTTTTCCAGTAAGGAGCGACAGGGCCATGGATTTCTCATAGAATGTGTTAAGGATCTCATCCATTGACATCCTTGAAAGTACCAGTTTTACGAGTTTCCAGTCGTCCCCTATGGCTTGCTCCATTGATCTCTGGCCATATTCGATCATCACATTCCTGAGATCAGGCATCTCATCTGGTCTCTTTTCAACGAGTTCCGGAATATTTCCGGAGAGTATCCCATCAATGACTTCCATATAATTTACGCCTTTCGTCGAAAAATAATATTTCTTCCCATTCCTGATGAGGGAATTCCATTTAATTGCGTCTCTTTCCATGATCCATGCTCCTGTTGTATGGCCTTCCTGAAGGGTTGCTCTGGTGGCGTTCCCTTCCATGTGAGGAGGCAGGAATCCTTGTGATAGTTCTGGGCTTTTCTGGAATAATTTCCTTCTTTTTCACACTTTTCTGCTTCGGTTCCACTACTACCCTGTCAAAATCAAGAACCTTTGTATCCGATATCTGGTTGAATGAGACCATCATCTTCCCGGTGCCAAGGAACACACCGGATTGGGTGAAAACTCCAACTCTCTCGCCCTTGAGGGGCTCCCCAATGATCATTCTTATCCCACCCGGATAGAGATCTGAACCATGTGCTATGTTTTCCATGGTGGAATCCTTCACTATGATCTTGGAATAAGGTGATACTATGTACTGCTGCGAAAATATTGAACTCTTCAGTTTTCTGTCATTTCCCTGCTTTGCAAGCTCAATATAATCACTTAGCTGCTGAAGTGTGATGCAGTCAGATTCCCTGAAGGGCCCGCTGGAAATCCTCCTGAGATCAATCATGCTTGCCCTTGTCCCTATGATATAACCCAGATCAAGGCATAGTGTTCTGACATAGGTGCCTGACTGGCATTTCACCCTGAAAAGCACATCTCTCTTGTTTATTTCCAAGATCTCAAGTTCGTATATTTCACGAATTCTGAGCTTTCTTGCAACTGCACTCTTTATTGGTGGAAGCTGATAAATGGGTCCTGTCAGGAGTTTGAATGCTTCCCTTATCTTCTCCTCAGAGGCCTCCGCATGCAGTTTCATTGCACCAACATATTCCTTTGGCTGCTCATGGGCTATTTCAATGGACTTGACTGCCTTCCCCAGTGCCATCACGAGAACACCTGTTGCCTGGGGATCCAGTGTTCCTATGTGGCCCACCTTTTCTATGCCTGTGAGCTGACGTACCCAGTGATCTACCTGATGGCTTGTGGGGCCACTGGGTTTGTCAATACATATAAAACATCCTTCATCCAGTGGAAAAAGCCAGTCTGTAGATCTTCTTTGCAACATAATCTGCGTTACCCTCCGTGGTATCTATTACTGCATCATATATGCTTGTATCGTCCATGTCATAACCAAAGAATTCCATGAACCTCTTGTTCTCTGAGTTTTCCCTCTGAACCATTTCATCAATCTTATGGGGGCCTTCCCTTTCCTGAACCCTCTGTATTCTCACGTCCATGGGTGCTTCCAGGAATACCTTGAATGATGCAATTTCATACTCTTTTGCTATCCATCCCGCAAGTCTTGATTCAACGATCAGATCATTATTCGCAGTCATGAAACTGCCGATCATCTTGTTGAGTTTCCTGTCTTCTGTCGCATCAATTTCCATGAGTGTATTGAAGTCTGCAATGGAAAGATTCATTTCTTCTGCCTTCTTCCTGAAAAAATAACCGCCTGAATATGATCTGTATCCTGTGAGTTCAGAAAGGATTGAGGCCACTGTTGATTTTCCACTGCCAATGTGTCCGCTCAGGGTTATTATCATGCCTCGATCTGTTCCCTGCTGTATTTCATTTCCTTGAGACTGAAATCAACGTACTTGATTATCATTGTCACAAAGTAACCAACTACAAGGTTTGATATGAAAGAGATTATGATCCAATTTGGGAAGAATGTGGCGGATGCATTGAGGTCAACGTTTGATGCCCATGGAAGGGAAACGAATGGGAATTTCAGGTTTGAAAGGAAGTAATAAAGCCAGACGAATATCAGTATGGTGAAGAATGACAGGAAAATCAACGGTGTCTGGTTTGACATCTGTATTTTCTGCTGATCCATCATATGTTCCTGCTGCATTTTCCTGAGCTTGCTTATTTTCTCCCTGCTGTTTTCCTTGTATGCATCGTTCATGGCCTTCCTGAAAGCCATTGCTCTTTTCTGAGCCTGCCCGATTCTCACCCAGTTGGTGAAGTAATATCTTGGTACACCAGTCACCACTCCCGTTATGATTCCTGAGAGTGCTATGGTCAGTACGGGATACTGGAAATTAAAACCAATAAGGGGGCCAAATGCAGACTGGAATGCACCACCAATGGCATCTCTGAGAGGAAGATAGTATATTACTGCGAGATCAAATATCAGTATAAGGAAGTAAAGTCCCTGAAATTTGTACATGCCTTTCATCATTTCCTTCTGTCTCTGCATCTCCTCTAATCTTTCCATTCTTTCCCTTTCTCTATCTGTCATTTTGTGAACCTCCTCAAAATTTCCTCTGAAGCCTCTTTTACTCTGGTGTCGTTGTTCTTGATGATGCTCACAGTTGCTCCAGTGTATATTGCATATGACACAGCAAACATCCTGTTCAGTTCCTGATGAAGTTTTATTTCCTCGACGGTTTCTCCATCCCTCACCCTCGAGGTGTCAGATTGCCTTCTCCGAAATATCTCAGCCGGATCGGCTTCCAAAATAAAATAGGATGAAACCTTCAGTTCCCTTATGACCCATTCTGGAAGTCCTGGCAAAAATCCCTGATTTCCCTTTATGGACATATGTGTGTCAATTATGACATTATCCATCTGCCCGATTGCGTTTGCAGCCTTCTTCTGTAGATTCATCTGCGTTTCAACGCTGAGGTGTCTGATATCATCCCTGCTCTCCACGAGTTCAAGGGATTTTGCCATCTCATACATGAGAGTGCCGAAGTTTATTATGTCGTAACTGGTGCCTTTTTTGATCTCTGCAAGCACAGTTGATTTACCGACACCTGCCACTCCAGCAATGACTACTCTCACATCAACCCTCCACGAAGAACTGCCTGATGAGAGGATGCATTTCCATTATCTGCTCTCTTCCCACAGCCTCATAAAACTGAATCACTATACCTACGGCAAGAAGCAATCCTGTTCCAGAAGTCTGACCCACCGTTCCTATCAGGTCTGCGCCCGCAGCAAGAAGCCCTACTGCTGCACCGCTGAATATTGTTATGACAGGTATGTATTTCCTGAGAACCTTCTCAAGTATTTTCGGATCTCTCCTGAACCCAGGGATCTGCATCCCTGATGAAAGAATCTGTTTTGCAACAGATGAGGGTCCCATGTTTGTTGTCTCAATCCAGAATTTAGCAAACATTATGCTTGCTATGGTCATGAATCCCAGGAACACAACCACATGGATTATTTCCTCAAGCTGAGAATGTCCGAAGAGTACTGTTGAATTGTATATCTGCGGCTGGAATATAGGGAATAGCCCATTTGCGATTCCATTTGGAGTATAAAGGTAGAAAGCAAGCCCTCCAGTAGGAGTCGTGGATGAAAGATGAAGGGCGTTGGCCGCAGATGGCGAGAGATATGATCCAAGATACTTATTGTGTCCAAGAAGT
>JAKAUD010000049.1 GCA_021827885.1 Thermoplasmata archaeon
CAGTCAAAGTTATCGCCGTATACGATGGATTTTGGCACAAAGCCTGCATCATCATTCTTGTTGAAGGACAGGTCTTCATTCTGGTCCCCAAGTACATAGCCAAAGATGTCATCGCTCCACTTTATGGCTCCGGATAGTGCCTTCGCATAGGGGTCCATGAGCAGCTTGTTGCGGTTGAATCTATGTCCTTTTTCAGGCATGAACGGGCCATCAACCCTGTACCCATACATGGTGCCAGCTCCAATTCCGGAAATATGAGCATGCCAGACATGATTGTCAACGTTCTTGAATGAAATTACCTCGGATGGGGAGGAATCATCACTTTTTCTGTAAACTTCCAGTTCAACAGATGTTGCGTTTTCCGAGAAGATGGCGAAATTCGTGCCATCCTCAGTGATAGTTGATCCCAGTGGGTATGGGTTTCCCGTTCGGGTATTGAGCATTGCGAAGGAATACTATTGTTGCCTAATATAGGTTTTGTGTTTACTCTACCGCTATAACGCTTCAGATCAATGCTATTTCACTTTGAATTCGCTGAAAATCCTCGCGACAGAATTTAACGGGACCTTGACCCAATCCGGCCTGTTATTGAGTTCGTATACAAGTTCATAGGCTGACTTTTCAGCGACAAACATCTTTAGCATCATGTCTGCGAATTCCCGGTCTGATCCGAGCAATCCCCGATCAAGGCCAACAGATTCCCTGTAAGCATAGACATAAACATTCTCTGCACGAACCCTTGTAGCATTGATAAATTCTTCAAGTCCATCAACCCCGTTCAATTTAAAAACTGACTGCAGGAGGTAATCCATTGACCTTATCATACCGGCAATATCCTTTTCAGGAGGGTATTTCTTGATTCTTTCCGATATGTCCTTCATCGGTTCACCCTCAAAATCAATGACATAATAACTGCCTCCAGCCATGAGGATCTGTCCCAAATGATAGTCTCCATGCACCCTTATCTTCTGTGCATGACTTTCCCTTAACTTTGATAGAAGGTAATCCTCAGCATATTTAAGTGGGGCGGACCATTTGTCCGACGAGAAATTCATCCGCCCTAGAGTGCAGATGTCTTTCCTTTCTTCTATAATCGCCAGCGCGTTTTCCAGGTATTCCCGGATCTGACTGGCAACCCTGGTTATGTCTCTTTCCTCAACCTCTTCAGGTGTGAAGGGCAGACCCCCAATGGAGGAAAGGGCACGGTGCATTCTACCGGTAAGCCTTCCGAGGCTGTCAGCAGCCTTGATAAACTCGACCATAAATTTTTCCTCAAAGCTATGGTCCGCCGTGCTTCTTCTCAGCAGATTGCTGAACAGTCTGTTATAATGACTCCACGCATCTTCCGAATCTGTTATGAATCTGGATGCATAGGCCAGGTAAATCTTGCCGGATCTGCCAAAGTAAGACACATCGCCCATTGGTGCTGGAGTTTCACGGAATTCACCCTGTGCAAAAAGTTTCTCCGGGATATCAATATCCGGGTTTTCACCAGGTTTGATGTTTCTGTAGTTTTTTATGATAATCGAGTCTCCGAGGATGAACGAACTGTTGCTCTGTTCTGACTTTATCACTCGGAATTCCTGGTTTTGCGGGATAGTGAAACTGTCAGTGACAGAAAAAGAAATATAGGAGTCCCCGTCGAATACTTTTGCGCCAAGCAGGAAATTGTGCAGAAGGCTCTCTGCATATCTTCTGGATAGAAACGCGTCTGTTAGGGTTATGCGTTCATCATTTATGACGAATGATCCGATGGCATTATCATCTACCTTTTCTGAGATTTCGACAGGAATGAAGTATAAAGCTTTCTCGTCGCCTGCGAACGTTATTTCGCATACGAGTGCTCTGATTGTACCGGACCTGTCGAGGGAAAAAACGCTCAATATTTCCAACCTCTCCGCCTTAATGGCTTTATGTGCGTACCATCTCCGGGAACTGGCATATCTAAGTAATGATGAACTGAAATGTTCCTGCAGGAATGCTTTAGATGCTTCAGTCATCAAAATCTTTCTCGTCTTCATGGTCTGGCACGGTAAGGTTCAGCCAGAAGAAGCCTCTCGGTGGCAGAGTGAAGAAATAAGGCAGATCTCCTATGCGGGGAAATGGTGATTTAGTGATGGCTTCTAGGGGTTTGAGCCCCCTGAATTCCGGGAGGTTGAGTTCAACGTATGTCGGTCTTCTGGACAGGTTGAAGATGCACAGCATCCGCTGGTCTTTATACTCCCTGACGTATGTTAGCACCCTGCGGTTCTTCTGGTCTATGAACCTTATCCCTCCCCTTCCGAGCAGTTCAGAGTAATTCTTCCTTACCCTCAGCATTTTTTTCATCCAATTCAGCAGGGACGACCCGGATCTCAGTTCCGATTCTACGTTGACGCTCTCATAATGGTAATTAGGGTTGGTCACAACAGGCGAATACAGCTGTTCGTTATCTGCCGTAGAGAACCCAGCATTCCTGTCATATGACCACTGCATCGGGGTTCTGACGCCATTCCTGTCCCCAAGGTATACGTTATCGCCCATACCGATCTCGTCTCCATAGTAGATAATTGGAGTGCCGGGAAGAGATAGCATTAGGGCGTTCAGCAGTTCCAGCGTAGCCCTGTCATTATCCACCAGTGGGGCAAGTCTCCTTCTTATTCCCAGGTTCAGCCTCATCTTCGGCAATTTTGCATACTCATTATACATGATATCCCTTTCCTCATCGGTAACCATCTCGAGTGTGAGCTCGTCATGGTTCCTCAGGAATATCGCCCAATCACAGTTGTCAGGGATAGGCAGGGTCTGGCTGATAATGTTGATCAGTGGAAAGCTGTTTTCCCTAGCGAGAGAGATGAACATTCTGGGCATCAAAGGGAAATTGAATGCCATATGGAACTCATCGCCTTTCCCGAAGTATTGCTTCGCATCGCTTGGCCACTGGTTTGCTTCGGCAAGGAGTATTGTTCCAGGGAATTCTTCATCCATCATTTTCCTGATCTCCTTAAAATATTCATGGGTCTCCGGCAGGTTCTCACAGCTCGTGCCCTCACGCTCAAACAGGTATGGGACGGCATCACAACGGAAACCATCAAGTCCAAGCCGAAGCCAGTATCTTATGACGTTCTTCATCTCCTCGCGAACTTCCGGATTGTCATAGTTCAGGTCCGGCTGATGGGAGTAAAATCTATGCCAGTAATACTGCTTGGTGTTAGGCTCCCATGTCCAGTTGGAGATTTCGCTGTCTATAAATATTATCCTGACTCCACTATATTTTGCGTCAGAGTCGCTCCATACAAACCAGTCTCTCTTAGGCGAATCCCTGCTCTTCTTCGCATCCTGGAACCACTGGTTCTGATCAGATATGTGGTTGAGGACAAGGTCCGCCACCACGCGTATATTCAAGGCATGAGCCTCCGCTATAAACCCCTTGAAGTCATCCAGCGTGCCATATTCAGGCTGGATGGAATAGTAGTCCGCGATATCGTAACCATCATCCTTCAATGGGGATTTATAGAACGGCAGCAGCCAGATGGCATCTACACCCAGGTCATGCAGATAAGGCAGCTTTATCCGAAGGCCATTGAAATCACCAGTCCCGTCGTTGGTTGAATCAAAAAAAGATTTGACAGGTACCTCATAGAAAACGGCATCCCTGTACCACAGCGGATTATTATCCATCTTACCTACCTCTCAACCCTGAAAACGTGAGCCATTCTCTGATCCGGAGTGAGCCTGACATAGCCATACATGCCCTGCCATACATATAACTCTCCGGTCAACAGATCCATGATTTTGTAAGGGACGTCTCCGCTGACTCCAAGGAGGTCAAGAGGAACCTTTAGATTTGCTGAATGCAGTTCCTTTGGGTTCAGGTTAAGAGCTACGAGTATTGCGTTCTTCCTGTCTCCGGATACACGGCTATAAAAGATAATGTTTGGGTTGTCGCTTTGATGGAAACGCACGTTGCCGAACTCCTGCAACGAAATGTTATCTCTCCTGATTGAATTGAGGGTTGCTATTAATTGTTTGATATTTCCTTCGCTGTTCCAGTCCCTGACCTTTATCTCATATTTCTCCGAATTAAGATATTCCTCGCTGTTTTCCACGGCTTCATTTTCACATAGCTCAAACCCGCTGTAAATTCCCCAGAGAGGTGAAAGTGTGGCAGCCAGAACAGCCCTGATCTTGAACGCCGCTCTGCCACCTGTCTGGAGTATCGGTGGAAGTATATCCGGGGTGTTCGTAAACAACATCGGCCTAAAGTGATCCGAAATTGGTGGGGAAGAAAGTTCTGTGAAGTATTCCCTTATCTCAAAATCGTAGTTCCTCCAGGTGAAATATGTGTACGACATGGAAAAACCAAGCTTGGAAAGTTCATACATAACAGCGGGTCGCGTGAAAGCTTCGGCCAGAAAGATAACGTCCGGGTATTCTACCCTGACCTCTCGTATGATCCATTCCCAGAATTCAAATGGTTTTGTGTGCGGGTTGTCTACCCTGAATATCCTTATCCCTTTCTCAGCCCAGAAAATAACCACCCTCTTGAGTTCCAACCATAGGTTTTCTTTGTCGGGAGAATCAAAATTCAAAGGAAATATGTCATAATATTTCTTAGGCGGATTTTCAGCATATCTTATGGACCCATCAGGTCGCTTGAAGAACCAGTCAGGGTGCTGCGTTACATATGGATGATCGGGGGAGCACTGGAACGCAAGGTCCAATGCAATTTCAATTCCATATCCAGCTGCTTTCCTGATAAGGTTCACAAACTCCTCCATTGTTCCCAGATCCGGATTTATGGATTGATGTCCTCCGTCTGCGTTTCCTATTGCCCACGGACTTCCGGGATCCGTTTCATCTGCAACGCGAGACCCGTTCTTTCCTCTCCGCTGTGTAATCCCGATTGGATGGATAGGGGTCAGGTATAAAACGTCAAATCCCATTGCGGCAATATCCGGAAGTCTGCGGATGCAATCGAGAAAAGTTCCCGAAGTTCCAGGTTTCGCGCCCTGTGATCGTGGAAACAGTTCATACCAGCTGGCAAAACCAGCTTTTTTTCTCTCTACCACAAGCCTTAGCTTATGGCGGTAGGTCTCGGGATATAACTTTTTCTGATATTTCTGCACAAGTGAACTTAGTTCAGGGCCTTTCAGTATCTCGATCACTTCTAGGGGGCTGGCGTTCTTCATTGCTGAAAACCTTTCATTGACAAGCGATTTCTCCCTCCCGGCTGTCTTCTTCATTATGCCTGAAAGCAGGGTCGAAACAACCGCCAGGTCACTGGATATGCTTTCACCTCCCCTATACCAGGACTCAATATTGCCAAGGGCTGTGGAGTAGGTATCTATCCAGGCCTCGATTGTATACTCATATATTCCCGCCTCCTCAACCGTGAAGCTTCCCGTCCACCTGTCGTTGTATCCTAGATGCATCTGTGAAGTTTTCCATTTCATATCCCCAACTTTCCTGTACTCGAGATCCGCCCGGATTTTATCAGAACCGTGCGTGAATATGTCAGCTTCAACTGTAAATTCATCTCCTATTACCCTTTTTGCAGGAAATCTGCCGCAATCAATTAGGGGATGGACGTTTTCTATGGAGACCCTTGATGCATTCATTGCTTCTTCAACTCCTCTGATTCAAATAATAGCGCACCTAATGGTGGGAGGGTGACCTCAAGTGACCTTTGCTTCCCATGCATTCCCTGTGCCGAGGCTATCCTTCCACCATAGTTACCGACTCCGCTTCCACCGTAATCCTTGGAATCCGAGTTGAATATTTCCCTGTAGAAACCGGGGCGGTTCACTCCGATAACGTAATTGTATCTGGGTACAGGCGTAAAGTTAAAGACAGCCACAATCTCGCCGGAAGGTTCAACGGAATGCCTGATAAAACTTATCACGCTGTTATTGGAGTCATTAAAATCTATCCACTCAAATCCACTGTACGAGCAGTCCTCCTCGTGCAGTGACCCATTCTTCCTATACAGTCCGTTCAGGTCTGACAGTAATAATGAGATCTGGCGACGTGCAGTCTCTTGTTCTTTTGGCCAGTCCAGGCTGCTCAGGGCATTCCATTCTGCATCCTGAACAAACTCGTTTCCCATAAATATCAGTTTCTTTCCCGGATATGCCATCATATAAGAATAAAGCAGTCTTGCATTTGCCAGCTTTTGCCAATCGTCACCTGGCATTTTTCTGTAGATGGACCCCTTGCCGTGTACTACCTCGTCGTGTGAAATTGGTAATATAAAATTCTCGCTGAATGCATACCACACGGAAAAAGTTAGCCTGCCCATGTCATATCTCCTGTAAATCGGGTCCTTGGAGAAAAACTCAAGGGTATCATGCATCCATCCCATGTTCCACTTGTAGTCAAACCCAAGTCCTCCAAGTTCGACAGGTCTTGTAACTCCTTCCCAGGCAGTCGATTCCTCTGCTATGAGCATTATCCCAGGAAAACGATCGTGCAGGACATATGACAGTTCCCTCAGGAAAGAGATGGCCTCCAAATTTTCCCTTCCTCCATACTTGTTTGGAATCCACTCCCCCTCCTTCCGTGAATAATCCAGATACAGCATTGATGAGACTGCGTCTATTCGGATTCCATCTGCATGGTATTTCTCGATCCAGAACAGGGCGCTGGAAATGAGGAAATTACGAACCTCGTTTCTTCCATAATTGAAAATTCTCGTTCCCCAATCCGGATGCCTTCCCTTTCTAGGGTTTTCGTGATCGTATAAATGTGTGCCGTCGTACATCGAGAGTCCGTATTCATCGTCTGGAAAATGTGCTGGAACCCAGTCCAGTATAACCCCCAAACCATTGTCATGCATTTTTTCAATGAAATATATGAAATCTTCCGGAGTTCCAAACCTTGAAGTAGGAGAGAAATAATTGATAACTTGGTATCCCCATGATTCATCGAGGGGGTGTTCCATGACAGGCATAAGCTCCACGTGGGTGAAGCCCATCTGCTTCACATAAGTGACAAGTTCGTCCGCAATTTCCCTGTAGTTTTTGAAACTCCCGGAACCGGTTCTTCGCCAGGAACCAAGATGGACCTCATAGATGGAAATCGCCGAATTCCTGGATCCCGACGAGAACCTGTTGCTTATCCATTGGCCGTCCTCCCACCTGGATGGTATATCCATCACGATAGATGCAGTTCTCGGTCGTTTCTCTGTAAGGAAGGCATAAGGATCTGTCCGAAGTGAAACGTTATTTCCGTTCCTGGGCATTATGGCATACTTGTAGTATTCGTGCTCGGTAATGCCAGGGATAAAAATTTCCCATATTCCTGACATTTTCACGTTGAACATGGGGTTCATGCCAGCATACCAGTGGTTGAAATTCCCGACCACTGACACGGATTTTGCATTCGGTGCCCAGACCACAAACCGAACTCCGCTCATTCCCTCTCTGACAGCAAGGTGAGATCCGAAGGTGAGGTAACTCTCGTATAACTGTCCTTTCCCATAGAGATACAAATCAAAATCCGAGATTTCCGGCGGATAGGCGTAGGGATCGCCTCTTGCATCAATGTATCCGCTTTCGTCCTCGTACGATAGTTTATATCCCCTAGTCCCGAATTCATTCTTAGAAACATAGTGGTAAAAACCATTTCCATCGGAAATCATATCCTCTCTTGCGCCGGTTTCCTGGAATTCGACCCAGGCCCTTTTTGCCTGAGGAAAGTAACTCCTTATGACCAGACTTCCATCATCTAATTTATGTGGACCAAGGTAGGAATGAGGACTTATTTCCCGGCAACCTTGTATAGAACCCATATAATCCGGATTAATCAGAAATTCCACCCTTCAAATTAAACATGATTTAATATGGGCTCTTCACATAAATATATTTACCCGTGGATGAATACAAGAATAGTCCCCTTTATAATCTTGAATTGGCCATGATCTTGATCCTTTCACTAGGTTCCATCGGGTCGTCGGGTCAAAAGATGGGGTGTGCCATCTCTACTATTCAATGTGGTCGTACAAAGTGTCAGAGATGGACTATGCGGTTCATCCACTCTGATGATAATTTACTGGAAAGATCCAGATACCTGTTCCTCAATGATTCCAGATTGGTCAAAGATACAGATTCCCGTATGAAAAATTTACCATCAATCTCACTGACCAGATTCTCGTCCATCAGCAATTGTATTTTTACGTTATCAAATAGAGGCTTCCTGAGTTCCCGGGTTCCCTTGGTCTCCAGGTTAAAAATAACGCTTTTCAGTATCCTCGTCAGAATGAAAATCCTGAATTCAGGCGAATTTCTAAGTGCCTCAAACTCACTGGTTAATATGGACATTAAGCGTTCTTCAGTGACTTCAGGCAACCCTACTCCTTTTCTGCTATAAAAGAAGTACGGCAATATGGCCTTGTCATCCTCATAAGATGAAAAGACAAATATCCACTTTCTCCCTAAAACTCTCTGGATATCTTCTATTACTCTGTCTGACTCTATAGGTTCATTGTTTTCTACAATCGCCATCCATGACTGCGGGATAAAATCATCCGGGAGCATAAGTGAATTCTTGATTCCAAATATGGCATCTTCCTTTCTGACCCAATTGCTACCATCCTTCGATAACGACACTATTTTTTTGTAAAGCAGCAGTCCGAAAGCATCCTTTATGCGAATCTCGGCGTTGACAGCGATAGGAGGCTCTTCATTTATATGGCAATCAGCAAGGTCTGCTTTGGTCTGTAACCTTACGGCGTGCTCACCATTATTTATGTGTATTTCTGCTAAAATATCACCATTTCTGGACAGAAAACCTTCGAGTTCAGATATGGAGATATCTTCCAGATTCTGTATTATCTGGGAAGTTTCCCAAGGGGTGATAAGATAGGTTTTTCCTTTTGCACCGTGGGAAAGTTCCGCCAGAAACTCAGCCTCCTTTATGATCATTGTGTCCTGAAGATATCTCGCAATTTTCACATCATTCTCAATCAGTTTCATTGAGAATGTCATGAAGTCATGCTTTATTTGTTTGCTCTAGCGGAAGATGCAACTATACATGCCTATTGAAAAATTTCATGGCGAGTCAGAACAGGTTCTGTTTCATCAGCTTACCCTCTTGCTCTAGCATTCGCTAAGGTTATATACGTAAGTTACTTATGACTCTATAGCACGTATGTGCTGGCGATCAGGGCTATGTCTGGTGACAGGTTTAATTATTATCTGAAGTTGATACTTAACGCGTCTCTTGACGAATATTACCTTATATCAGAGCAACTGCAGAATGACCCTCTTGTGTCAACTCCGGAAATTGAGGAACTGGACAGGCTTATAAACAGGTATATGAGCGTATATAACAAATTCGACATGAAGGTTGTCAATTCAGTGTCCGGAATCGAGGAATACCCACCACAGACTGCGCTGGACAATTTTGGGGGGAGTTCGGAATTCGTCGGTAACGAGTCCATGTTCAATATAGACTGGAAAGTATACATCCCTAAAGGAAATTTCACAAATTCTCCAATAAAGAAATGGTATTACAATGAAAAGATTTCGTCAATTCTTAACGATGTCCTCTCAGGAGTGGTTCCCGGGCACTTCAAAAATTATTTCGATGTACCACCCTGGGTACTTGGCACAATATACGCTCCGGGAACAATCTACGTACAGTTGTATGACCTTGTGAATTCAGCAATTTCAAAGTCGCTGATTCCAGGTTGGGACCACCTTGTGGACAGGGGGCTTCCAAGGGAGCTCGTCGATGCAATGCGCACCGAGAAACCTGGTTACATGTTTTGAGAAAATTCCGAAATGTTATCTATTATGCGGACATCATAACACATGAAATACAAAGGCATAATAACACCCATGCTGACTCCGTTCACAAAGGCCGGTTCGATTGATTATGCCGCAACTGAAACCCTTTTGGACTTCCTCAGGTCAATCAAAGTACATGGCGTTTTTCCGCTGGGTTCGACAGGCGTCTTTAACTGGCTCGAAACGGAAGAGAGAAAGAAATTCCTGGAGTTTGTCATTGAACATTCTAAGGGAATGAAGGTCTTTGCGGGTGTGGGCGCTTCAGGCAGCTATGAAAGTGTGAAGCTGGCAAGGCACGCCAGGGATGCTGGTGCTGATGTTTTGGTACTTATGCCAACGTATTACATCAAGCCGGACCAGAATTATATACTGAATCACATGAACTTCGTGTTTGGA
>JAKAUD010000197.1 GCA_021827885.1 Thermoplasmata archaeon
AATCTGGATTCTCTGCAGATAAGAAGATGCTCGGGTGGAACATAGCTCAGAGGAGGGATGATCGCATTGATAATGCCCTATTCTGCACTGGAGTCTGGCATAATCTGTTCAATATTGGTCGGTCGTAGAAATGCGTCCCACATCCGACAATGACTTCGCCCTATTTCAACACTGCAAGTCTATCTTCTGTTTGTCAACGAGCTCCCTTAGCTCTTTTGTGTATTCCACGTGAGTATAGAATTCGCTGGAACACGCTACCTTCCTTATCCCTAATATTACTTTCAGTGCCCGGTTGTAGGGTATGTCACATCCTGTAGCTATCATTTCCACCATTCTGAATCCTAGTAGGATCAGGAGCAACCCAGCCTATGTGCCATTTTCTGACTTTGAGAAGAATGGTACGAGGTGGGGCTTAAGGTCCTAAGTTTGCCCTAATTTACTACTGCGTTTTTCACAGAGGTACCTATTTGTCTAGGTTTGTCGTCCACTTTGGGTCTCTTAAGGTACTGAGTACTATTACTACAAATATATACTGAAAAATCCAGAAATTTATGGAGTTGCCTGAATATGTAATAATACAAAGGGGCGAGGTTGGGCTAAATAGATATAGGATTAAATTTATAAACAACTGTGATATATTTAGCAGTGACAGATCCAGGATGGAAACTTGTTAACTTAAAGGAAATTTCTGATCCCAGAGGAAAACTTACAGTAATTGAATCCCTTAAAGATGTTCCCTTTGAAATTAAAAGAATCTACTACATTTATGGCGTCTCCCCAGCCACATCCAGGGGTCTCCACGCACATAAGGCCCTTTCGCAGGTAGTGATAGCGGTTGCAGGAGAATTTAAAATAGAACTAAATGATGGCCAGACCTCCGAGAGATTTCTAATGAATAAGCCAAATATTGGTCTTTTCATACCCCCAGGGATATGGCGGGAAATGTTTGATTTTTCGGTAGATGCCGTTTGTCTTGTTCTTGCCTCTGATTTCTATCTCGAAAGCGACTACATAAGAGATTACGACGAGTTCCTAAAATACAAGGAGGCTGTTAGATGAAAGTCAAAGCCGTTGATTTCCCCAAAGAATATAATATTTTAAAGGAAGAACTAAATGAGGCCTACCAACGTGTCATGCAGTCTGGCCGGTATATTTTGGGTGAGGAGGTAAAAGAATTTGAGAGGGAATTTTCAAAATTTGCAGGGTCGAAATACTGCGTAGGAGTGGGCAACGGCTTGGATGCTCTCCATCTGGGACTTGTTGCTTTAGGAGTCAAGCAAGGGGATGAAGTCATTGTTCCGTCGAATACCTACGTGGCCACCTGGATAGCGGTTAGCCTAACAGGGGCAAAACCTGTTCCTGTAGAACCGAATGAAGGTACATTTAATATAAATCCCGACTTGATTGAAGAGGCAATAACTGAAAAGACAAGGGCGATTATTCCGGTTCACCTGTATGGTCAACCTGCGGATATGGACCCTATAATGGAAATTGCTAAGGAAAACAATCTGTTTGTTTTAGATGATGCTGCGCAGGCTCACGGTGCGAAATATAAGGGCAGAATGATTGGGTCAATTGCAGATATTACGGCCTTCAGTTTTTTTCCGACGAAAAACCTAGGGGCATTTGGGGATGGAGGTTGTATTACAACAAACATTGAGGAAATAGCAGAAAGGGTGACAGAGATGAGAAACTATGGCGAATCTAAAAAGTATTATAATAAATACATTGGCTTTAATTCCCGCTTGGACGAGCTACAAGCTGCGTTCTTGAGAGTTAAATTGAAGCATTTGGATGAAATGAATATTAAAAAGAGCTATATTGCAAAAAGATACATTTCCGAAATCTCAAATAAGATTATAATTCTACCAGAGGTGCTACCGTATTGCGAGCCCGTATGGCATCAGTTCGTTGTTCGCACGAACAAAAGAGATAATCTTAAGCGATTTTTGAATGAAAACGGCATCGATACCCTGATCCATTATCCGATCCCTCCTCATCTTCAGGAGGCGTACAAGTACCTGCGTATCACGGAAGGGAGGCTGCCCATTTCGGAAAGGCTCTCAAAAAGCGTCTTGAGCTTGCCAATTAGCTGGACGATGGAATCGAAAAGCATAAGCGCGATTGTGAAACTAATAAACGGGTGGTCTGTTAACTGACTATTCTGAAACTTCTTCATTTAGATTCCTTTCAAATGTGATTAACACAATTTCCCTTTGTGATTGGAAATCACATTTTCATCAAAAGTAACGGAGTAAGAAATTGTTTGAAATATTTTTTAATAAAGTATCTTATCTCTATGGGTGAAAGTTAAATGATAATTATTGTGACAGGTGGGTCAGGGTTCATAGGGTCTAATTTCATTGATTATTGGTTATCAAACCATCCTGATGATATGATCACAAATATTGATAAACTGACCTATGCATCTAACCCTTGGTTTAATAGATTTGCTGAAACATCAAGTAACTATAGATTCAAGAAAATAGATATTTCTAATAGTGGTGATTTTGCAAATGCGTTTGATTACGCCGAATGTGTAGTCAATTTTGCAGCTGAAAGTCACGTAGACAGATCAATCACAGATCCTAGTGAGTTCGTCAAATCCAATATTTATGGAGTCTACAATCTATTAGAGCTGGCCAGAAAGAAGGATTTTCGCTTTCATCAAGTTTCTACAGATGAAGTGTACGGTTCACTTGACTCACTGCAAAGTCCGAGTTTCACAGAAGAATCTCCTTATAACCCCAGGAATCCTTACTCAGCTACAAAGGCATCCGCGGATTTCCTCGTTCGCTCATATGTTAACACTTATGGGCTCAAAGCTACTATTTCGAATTGCGGAAATAACTTCGGGCCTCACCAGCATCCTGAGAAATTGATTCCAAAGGCGATCATTTCTGCTCTGAATAACTCAAAGATACCCGTTTATGGTAACGGGCAACAGATTAGGGATTGGGTCTTTGTTGAAGATCATTGTTCTGCCATTGATGCAATATTGTCTCAAGGAAAAGCGGGGGAAACGTACCTGGTTGGCGCGAACAACGAAATAAAGAACATCGACCTCGTTAAGAAAATACTAGAGATTCTTCACAAAGAACAGAATTTGATCGAATTCGTAAGGGATAGACCTGGGCACGACTTAAGATATTCCTTATCGTCTAAGAAAATTCAGCAAGAACTGGGATGGAGACCAAAGCACTCCTTCGAAGAAGCCCTTGTGGCCACTGTAGAGCATTATAAAAATAATATCTATGTGTACGAAAAGATGATCATAGAAAAATAATATCAGGTTAGTAGTCTGCACCATCTTACAGTTGGAACATTCCTATGAAAAAGGCTTATTTGACATCTTCCTTGTGCCCCTCTCCTTTAATATTTTTGCTCTGCTCTCGATGTACTTCGACATTCCCGGATTCTTTGCTCTCTCCTCCATTGCCCTGACCTTCTTTTTCTCGCTGTCCCAGTAGGGAGTCATGTCGTAGAAGTATTCCCTGCCGTTGATCGTTTTCTTTCTCAGGTATGTCTTCAATGTATACCTAAATAGGTATATATTATTAACATGTTTCGGTCCTGCAAAAAATGCATTACTAGATGTTGCACAACGATTCAGGATGGATCATGTACTTAAACGACGGGAGTTAAGGTAGGAGGAATTTCCCAATGCGCTGCAGTAAGCCATGCGCTTAGCTCTAGAGGGGGTCTAATGTATGAAGACTCCGAAACGTTTGCCAAGGCCATTACAATGCTCTCTGAGGAATATGAGAAATTCAGCACTAACGCGGTCAGTTATGCGCAGAAGTATACCAGTGATAACCAAAGAAAGAGAACTGATGATCTCATTGATTTTTTGCTTACTGAGCTTCAATACTCGAAGGTTTAAGCAAACTTGCCTATCAAATTGCTGAACGGGTCATTCAGTAAATTTCAGTCACACTTTAGGAAGTTGGTTTATTATTTCTCTGGCAGATTTCCTGACTGATTCTTTAGAGTTGAGTCCTGGCGACCAGCCTAAATTAACCGCCTTTGATATATCAAGGATCGTTTTGGGTACATCGCCAATCCAACCCCTTTCCCCTCCTGTATAATTGAGGTCCACGTTCGTCAAATTCATCTCTTCAATGATGATTTTAGCTATTTCATTTACTGATATGCTGTCCACATTTCCAAGGTTAAATATATCTACAATTTCCTTGCTTCTATCGGAAAGATGGAACATTCCATCTATACAGTCAGTAACGTATAGGTAAGATTTCTCCTGGAGCCCATTACCAAGAATCTCCAGTTTCTTTGGGTTTCTTCTTAGCTTTAGTATAAGATCAGGAATGACATTCCTGCCGACCGATCTGAAACTTGGTCCTACAATGTTGGCAAATCTAAATATCCTCCCTGAAAGGCCAAACATCTTGGCAAATGACGAGACCATTCCCTCTCCTCCAAGTTTAGAGCCAGCGTACAGCGATTCTGGAACAAGTGGACCATATGCCTCAGGAGTAGGAATTTTCTGTGCATACCCGTAAACTGATGACGATGATGAATATATTATGATAGGCACATCGTTCCTTCTCATTGCCTCAAGAACGTTGTAGGTTCCAAAGGTATTTATCTGAAAATCCACGTCAGTTCTCCTTTCTGGATAATACCTGACATCTCCATTGGCAGCCAGATGCACCACAAGATCGACGTTTCTAGTTAGTTCGATAAGTTTTGGGAGGTTTCTGACGTCACCCTTTACGAATCTGATCCTTCTTTCCTCAATGAGGTCCTTAATTGAATCGGTAGAGCTAGAACTCAAATTGTCAATAACTGTGATCTCACCTTGTATTCTTCGGACTAAGCTACTGCCAATTACTCCAGCACCTCCGGTGACCAGAATTCTCATATTTCCTAGACTCGTGCCCCTAAGTCCGTATTCTATCTCCTTCATATCTAAACGACACCAGCCACAATGTTAGTTTTAATGAGTAACTTTGACTGCTTAATAACTCTATCGATGATATGATTTTTGAGTAGCTCGACTGTTATCCTTCTCGAATAATACCCCAATGGTGACTTTCGCTATCTCTAAAACCTTTTCCGTCGAGTAACACTTAAATTGAGGGTTTCTGCTCCTGTGTACTTTTTTAGGCATTTACATTACTGCGGAGCTAAATCGTCTACCCCAACGCATGGATCGGAGTTGTTTGCAGTCTCTCATAAATTTGCATTACCCTCTTATCACAGAATCCTTTCCATAATCTGCACATTCGGTCAATGATTGCAATCCCCAGATTTGTATACTGATCTCAATATGCCATTCCATACAGCCTTTGACTACCTCCGTGATTTTAATACCATTATCTTTTAAACTTACTCATACGTCCGTTGAAACAAGGGTAACTAGGCCGTTCTAAAATATTTCAAGGTTTTCGACTTTTTTGAGAAACACTACACTAGAACGATATGACAGGTAAAACTTTTAAACGAATGAATTGGGCCAATTCTATTAGAGCCCACTTCAGCCGTCTTAACGTTCTTCAACGAAATGCCGACACCCTTATGATTAATTCTCTTTAAAAAGTGGCGAGGTGTACTGCCTATCGCACTTAAAGGTCAACAGCTTGAAATTATTGAAGCAGAATATTTAAACAAGTAAAATGATACAAGGAGGTAATGAAAATCGACATAATATCTATTGATTTCTACCCGTACATGGGAATAGATAGAAGTGCATTAATAGAGCTCTCCGCGGGTCTCGTAAAGAGGGGTCACGATGTCATGGTACACACAACTCCCTACCTATTGAACAGATCTTGGAAACTTCCCGCGGAAGACAATGTTGCGGGTGTAAAAGTTCGCATTTATCGGCTTTACCCAGGATACATCTTTTTTCCACACGTAAGAGATTCGGATGTTGTACATCTTTACCGTTTCGGAGGTCTCTACTTCGATATGCAATCATTCCTTCATTCAAGGGAAAAGCTCATTACAACACTTGTTGGTGAAGAAGTGATCTCTTATCATAAGCTGAGAAACAAGCTGTTTGGACACCTTATTTTAAACAGAGCTAGGAAAATTATAGCTGTCAATGCTAAAGAGGCAAACTTCTTGCATGACATCTACAAAATAGACAGGGAGAAGATAGAGATAATATGGGATGTTGGCGTTCCAGAAAGCTCCCTTAGGGAACCTTCGGATAATTTTCCAGAGATTGATCTTGTCCGGAGATTGTTAACGAAGACGTATTTCATAAGAGTAGCAAGGATCGTTCCCTTCAAGGAGATAGAATTTGGAATAAAGCTTGTATCCAAGATGGAAGGAGTGTATTTCGTTGTAGTGGGCCCCCCAGAGAACAGGGGATATTATGAGCAACTGAAACGGATCGCTAGAGAACTAAATGTGTCAGATAGAGTCATCTTCACTGGAAGCGTATCAAGAGACGCGAAGATATCTCTGCTTCGCAATGCGAGGTTTTACCTTCTAAATAACAATGAGGCCTCGGGAGTGGCAACTATTGAGGCAATGGCCCAAGGGGTGCCGGTCCTGGGAATTTATTATGACCAATACAATGACATCTTGAAAGACAGCAACTCTATTAGGTTTAGGACACTTGAGGATGCACTGGCCAAAGCGAATTTACTCATTAAAGACAGTGGTTTGGCTCAATCACTTGGAAGAGCTGGAATGAAGGAAGTGAGGGAGGAACTCTGTTTCGAACGCACACTGGATCATTTTGAACGGATCTACAAGGAGGTATTAGGTCTTTGATATCAACTCCGGCTCAAGCTGAGGTGCGATTACCAGATTCAGCAAATTGAACTCTGCCTGAAAATCTAGATTTTGGGTCTTCAATAAACAATTTTTCACTAACAGATCATTCTTTTTCAGAAAAACCAGATACGATTCGCAATGGTGTTCAGCGTAATTTTTAATTTACGAAGTGTTGCCAGCATTGCTTATCCTTCCGCCGAGTTCTGTGAGAAAACCAGTGAAATTGAATACAACCACAAATGAGCCGTGCTAGGAAAGAGCAAAGATAGAGCATTATGAAGATCAGATTAGTAAACGGGTACCCACTACGTCCAGTTGTTCATTATTGAATAGGAACGAACGTAAGGAAAGCAACAAGATTAACTGCCCTTGTTCTTGGCTGAATTGGCAATTATCTTTCTTCTGGGACTACTTTTGGCAGGTTTATCAGGCGCTTTTGAATCTTATAAGAGAGATATACAACTCCCGGAACAGCCTGCATGTTTCTGCATTCCCAATTCCCGCGACTGGCACTTATATGCTCATCTATTTTAAAATCAACAAAGGTGTACCTCTTTGAATATGCAGCCCTTATAGAGATATCCGAGTCCTCCTCGCTTGAGACATATGTTTCATCGAACATCTCTCCGCCCATCTTTTTAATGAATTCCCCGCTCCAAATAGAGAAATCCATAGTCCAAACAACTGTTGAAACCCTACGATATAGGAGATCAGCGATTATCTTTTCTTTCCTGTTGGTTCCCGCCAATGGCCAGTACTGGTGTCGCCCGCAAAAATTTTCAACCTGTTTATAAAATTCTCGTCTGCAGCCCCTCACCATCTTGGTCACTATGTGATGTGCAATGTTTGGTATACCAACAAACCCGGGTTGTGAATGGAGTCTAGACGGAGTTACGAATACGACATCGAATTCTTCAGGGTCCAACTCCTTCAGGTTCCGAATTAAAACCTCGGAGGGGTCCGTTTCTATCATATCGTCACTTGATAATATGATCCACCTCGGGTTGTATTTAATTGCCTCCTTTAGCCCAATATTTACGTTATGGGATATGTTGAAGTACGGGTCTGGTATTTCCCCGCTTTCAACAAAGATTATCAGCATTCCCCTGAATATATTTTCTCTGCAGTTTTTTGCGAATTTGCCATTAAAGTCTGCAGTCGCTATTACCACCACAATGTCACTTTCACCTTTCACCGTATGTATGTATGCCCCCCCCTTGGGTCTCTCTTTCATCCATTCAATTAGGTCTTCGACACTCCTAAATGAGTCGTATAAATCCCTGATTTTCCTCCAATCTTTGCTTAAATACAAATTATTCTTGTAGTCTGCGAGGCTCAGGAAGAGAACATTCCTAGAATCAGTGACCAAAGGACACCTCCTTCTGCTTATTGAATCTATTTTGCTCATTTTAATCGCCTTCTTGATACTTTAAATATTGTCATTATTTTACCAACACCGCTTTTATCCTTAAAATACTTAGTCTTTTCATACTTTCGACAGGAACGTAATCGTCCTGATTTTTAAGGAAAGGGGATAGAGGCCCTGACATAAGATCCTGACATTTTAATGCAGCTATTGGTAGTACCAGAGGCATATTTAGTCAGAGGAAATACCTATCCTATCTTTAGTTTTTCGAATAGCTTCACGGTCTTTGGTCCAGTAACCTGAGAAGAATAGCGGAGTGCGTACTCTCTTGCTTTAGCACTATACTCATCATAATTGTAAATAACTTCTGCGATTGAATCCCCGAAGGATTTAGCGTCATTGAAAAGCTTCCCTGCACCTGACTTGATTACATGGTTCACAGATGCGCTACTAGACAGGTCATTGACAACACTTCTACAATCGAAAACAATGGCAGGCATTCCGGTTGCAAAGGATTCAACGATCTGCCTGTAGAATCCCTCATATGTGGTAGCGGTAACATAGATATGATTGTCAACATATTCCTTCATCAGTTCTCTCTCCTCGAGGAATCCCTTCATTGTTACATATTTACTAACGTGCATCTCCTGTGACAATCTACAGAGGTCAGCTAGGCTGTCCTCGGAGAGACCAACCATCGAGAGTCGTAATTCAGGTCTCACCTTTATGCTTTCAGCAAAGTAGCGGAGAAGGAGATCTTGCCTCTTCCTTCCATTCGCCCCATCCCAATATCCAACTGTCAGGAGCCTTACACCCATTGATTTATTAGGGGGAGTCCTTGTTTTCGCACCGAAATAAACATCCGAGATCTGATCTTCTATAACTTGGGCCTTTACTCCATATTTTTTGTTATAAAATGCTGCCAACTCATCCGTGACTGTTACGATGGTACCAGGTTTCCTGATAGTATAGCCTGTCATCAGGTTTGCAGCGAGTATTCTCATCTTTGGTACGATTCCTTTAAAGAGTTTGGGTGAATCCATCTGGTGGATGACGAGGACGGTGGGCCTGCCGCTCTTGACAGCTGGAAACACATAAGGGAAGTTTCCCTTGATATAAATTATGTCATAATCCTTCAGCATCTCCGACATGACCCCTCGCAGTAAAATGGCGCTGTAGTACTGTCCAATTTTCATTACTTTGACCCTCCCGTCATTAATTCCTTCAACCAATGGATAAAATATTTTGGGGGATAGGACGGAAATCTCCCATTCTGGATGCGTAGAGAGTATATTTTTGATGATCTCTGCGATATTATGAGTCTGCCCAGCTGTTGGGTGGATTTCACTGATGAGAAAAGCAACCTTCATTGTATGGTGTAGTTGGAATATGCATTTAAATCTTCAAGTGATTCTTCATGCAATATATTTAAGCCAAACATTTCTTGCTCACTTATAAAAAAACTCTGCAAATTAATTGGGGGGGTCGATCATGAGTGCAACCACTCACTAGAAATGTATGAGATCTCATCGAGATTCAGCGCACTATCGAATACCAATATGGAGCTGACACCTATGTAGTTCGGATAACCCAAATATGAATTAGCGAATAGGGAAAGCGTGAGACCTTTGATAACCTGAGGTTCTGTGAGAACATGTTTTCCGTCAACAAAGAGAATGCCAAGACCATCTTCCACCGTAAACACCACGGTAAAATTCCCATTACTCACATTCTGTGATATAGTTCCTCCGTAATCGGCCGTTTGATCTGGAGGATTTCTTAAAAATAACTGCCAGTAATAAGAGAAGGAACTATTATTTTTGCTTGTAGGTATCATTCTTATTCCTATGTTCATAAAGCTGTTTCCGATCACAAAGATCACTGGATTCTTTGT
>JAKAUD010000225.1 GCA_021827885.1 Thermoplasmata archaeon
TTCAAGGAAAATCAACCCGGGTGAAATGGAGAGAATCATAAGGGGCATCGACCCTGGAAAGATTGAGGAATATGTGAAAAGCTCCGCAAGAAGGTCACGATTTTTCAGTGGAGTGTTCCTTTACGAAGCCAAGAAGTTCGGAGTTATAAGCAACGATGCGGATCTGAACAGGATAAGGTTTGAGAAGATAGTTGACGCCTACAGGGAATCTCCACTTTTCAGCGATTCCATAAGAAAACTCGTATTTGATTATATGGATATGGATGCCCTTAAGGACTATCTTATCAGAATCCAGAGGAACGAGATCCAGTTTGACGGCAGGGACGGGATTTCGCCTGGATCCGAGGTGTTCCTCAGGCACTACTCAGAGAGAGTTGCTCCGCTAAAGCCCACAAAGACAATACTTGATACTGTCAAGAAGAGACTCATGAATGAGGAGGTTACACTCTACTGCACTTCCTGTGGTAACGTGAGAACGCAGAAGATAAGGGAGATAAAGGGAATACGATGCCCTGCCTGCGGAAGCAGCCTTGTAGCGTCCCTTTCCCCCTTTGAAAGGGAAATGATGTATGATGAAAAAAACTATGATGCAGCAAAGACGAGAAAGAGAGTATCCAAGAATGCTCACCTCATAAGGGAGAGAGGGATGCAGGCAATCATTGTCCTGGCTGCCAGGGGCATCGGTCCGGAGACGGCCTCCAGGCTTCTGGAAGTGAGCTATTCCAGTGATGACGACATGATAAGGTCCATTCTAACTGCAGAGATGGAGTTTGCCAAAAACAAGAGGTTCTGGGATTGAACCGATCCAAACGCCTGTAATTGGTTCATGCGACTATGCTAAACTTTATTCACTTGTATTATTTATGCAATCAATGCAGCCTGACCACACGGGAATGCTGAAAATTATTGAGAAGTACAGAGAGAAAAACCTGAATGTACCTGTTGTTGTTGAGGGTAAAAATGATGTGAACAGCCTTCGGGAAATTGAATTTACCGGGGAGATAATAATCTTCAACAAAGGCCTGAGTATCATAAGATTCTCGGAAGAGTTGAGATTGAAACATGACGCCATAATCATTCTGACCGATTTTGACAGGAGGGGAAGAAGATTGAGGGACGACATAGAGAAATTCTTCATGAGTTCTGGGGGTTCCGTGGACACTTATCTCTGGGAATACCTGAACCGGTATTCAGGTGTTAAAACCGTGGAGGAGATCCCATTTGCACTGAGCAGATCCATTATGCGTCCCGCACAGGCTGGGAAATCATAATTAAAGGATCAGGAATCAGGTTCAATGGCTTCAACGGTTAAGATAACATTTCTCGGTACAGGAGGATCCTGGCCTTTCCCCGGGCGTGGTTTGCCTGCTGTGGCGCTACAGATCGACGACACATTGAACCTGCTTGACTGTGGGGAAGGTACACAGAAGCAGATCATGAAGAGCAGTATTTCGTTTATGAAGATCGATAATGTATTCATTACACATTTTCACGGTGACCATTTCCTTGGACTCCTTGGACTGGTACAGAGTATGTCCTTCAATGGACGAGAGAAAGAACTGAATATTTACGGGCCTCCGGGTGCCATAAGCATCCTCAGCAATGCACTGAATGTGGGTTTCTATTCATTGAACTTCAGGATAACGCTGAACGAACTACTGCTGAACCGTGAGTATGATTTCGGTTCTTTCACGGTAACTGCCCACATGAATGACCATCCCGTTCCAGCATACAGCTACAGATTCCACGAAAATGATCTTGTAAAGATTGACGGAGAGAAGGCAAAGAAGATCGGAATACCCAGCATATTGCTGGAAAAGCTCAGAAGGGATGGCACAGTTATCCATGACGGTAGACTTTTCAGGCTGGAAGAGGTCTCAGCCGGGATAAGGCATGGAAGAACAGTGGTTTATACCGGTGATACCAGGCCAATGGAGAACATGGCTGAGTTTGCAAAGGATGCAGATGTCTTCATACATGATACCACAACCGATTCAACCCTTGAACCGAAGGTAAATGAGTTTGGGCACAGTTCCTCCAGGCAGGCTGCTGAAATTGCACTGAAAGCTGAAGTCAAGAGATTATACCTGTTCCATTACAGCCCCCGTGTCGAAAGAACTGATATTCTTGTCGAAGAGGCACGTGCCATATTCCCGGAATCATACGCCAGCAAAGAAATGATTGAATACGATGTACCGGCAAGGAAAGTTTCAGAGATTCAGGATGATCAAGATTCTGTCACAGTGTAATCATCCATTCTTCTGATTGCGTTAACAGTCCCCTCCATGAAATGTTTTTTCAGGGATTCCTTCCTGAAAGCAAGTAATGTGGAGAGTTTTATTTTCCAGGTCACGGTACACTGGGTTTCTCCCGTTTTTTCGAGTTTTAATTCTTTTGTGCCCTTGAACGGTCCTGAGAGATAAATTTCCCTTATTATGTGATTCTCTGTGTCCTTCTCGATTTTCATTATTCCAGTTGCAGGGAAAGCAAACCGGACAGTAAACGTACCATCATTGTTCTTTTTCAGTTCCCTCGTGCCATGCCAGAACTGTGTTATCAGATCATCGTTTGAAGCTAGTTTCCAGATCTCCTCAACAGTCCCTTTCACGGTCTCCGTGACTTCAAAATCAACATCCCTGAAACCCATCCCGATCATCCCTTTCCTGAACCCGGATGTCTGGAATTCTTCAAAGAACTTAAAGTATTCCTGAACCTTCTCAGCGTGTCGTATTGAAATATCAAACCTCTTCGACCCCCGAGACTATTCCTCTACTGTTCTGATAATTACCGGATCTCTCATCATATTTTCTGTCAGCTTCCGTATCCATGCTCTGGAAGACGATCTGTGCAATTCTATCTCCCCTGCATATCTTCACCGTAACCGCTGAACTGTTGAAAAATGAAAGTGTTAGATTTCCCCTGAAGCCAGAATCAACTGCGCCAAACGATGCAATGATTCCTCTTCTGGCGTATGAAGACCTGATCCAGAGTTCTCCCATGGCATTTCGAGGGATGTTCATGTACTCCAGTGTTGAAACGAGAAAGAATGTCATTGGAGGGATTTCAGCCGTCTCGGAATCCTCACTTCCAGGAATCCTCACCTTTCCAACCCTGAGATCATAACCATTGGGTGTCACGCTTTCCGCTGAGAAATTTTCCGAGATGATCAGACCCTTCTGAACCAGATCGACGAGTGTTCTGTCCGAATATATAACCATGGGGTGTTATGCACCCGTTTTACCTAAATTTTTACCTGTTATTCCTGTAATGTCATAATGCCTTGAAAGCACTGAGTAGAGTATTACTGCTGCTGCAAATGACACATAATAGCTTGTGTCAACTCCACCTAAAAGGCTGGAAACAGGCCCGATAAAGATCACACCTGGATTCATGAATGGTATTGATACCACAATCGACAGAACGTAAGAAACAAACCCGATTTTTTTGAAACCGGGACTTATTCCGGATCTTTTCGAAATCCTGCCCACTATGAAGAATTCTGCAATCATGACCCCTATCCATGGAGTTATCCAGTAGTCCAGTATGAAAAGGAATGTTTCGTAAAATGCGTAGAAATTATTGTACCCTATAATTCCAAGTGCAATGGAAAATACTGTTACCATGCCTATGATGAAACCACGCCTGATCTTTATCCCCGTGCTTCTGAGCGAAATTGAATTTGAGTAAAGGTTAAGGGCATTGGCAGAGAGCCCCCCTAGGAATATGGAAATAAGGCCTATGTATCCAAATCTCCCCATGATCGACGCCAGATCTACTGCGGGATTTCCGTTTGGATTCCCAGATATTACCGCGACCATAAGGCCCGTGATTTCAGCCCAGATTGACGCTACAAAGGAACCCACGAAAGTCCATGTAAAAACATTTCTCTCCGAAAACCCTGACGGAATAAACCGGGAATAATCGGAAGCATATGGACCCCACGACATTATGTAGGAAAATGATGACGCAAGAACTATTCCAAATCCAACGGCTGCGGTGACGCTGTAGCCCGGACTGTATGATGTCAATGCAGACAGGTGGGAGGATGAGATGAATATTATGAAAAGGAACAGAATGCCAAGCACAAGTGAAAGAATTCTTTCAAATGTGTGTATCCCCCTGTGACCAAGAGATACGGCAAGTGCAACAACAATGGCCACCACTGCAAGTGAGATCACAAAGTAAAGTCCATGGAACAGTGCGCTGAGGGCAAAAGCTGCCAGTATGAGGTTAACCGAGAGCCAACCTGCCGTGTTCACCCACTGAAGTGATGACATTGCCCTTGAACCCCTGACACCAAAGGCGAACTTGCTGGAAACCATCTGAGGAAGTCCTGAACGTGGCCCCGTGGAACTCATGATACCAAGAAGTATGGCTCCCAGAAAGCTTCCAATTGCAAGCGCTGCAATGCTGACTTCAATCCCGAGACCAAGATATATTGGAATGAAACCGACCGCAAAATCACCTATGGTAAGGTTTGATGCGAACCATATTGTAAACATTGACCTTGGCTTCAGGTCCCTGTTTTCATTGGAAAGCGGAATAGACAGGTTCTCCTCTGAATCATCCTTCCTGATTTTTACGAACACTTGTTCGGTCATAGACCATGCAGAGCCGCACGTCTTATAAATTTTAGTTTATTGGAAAGAATGGAATTAACTGCATACTTGGACAGTGCCAGCACTGGAGTCAAACAAACGTTAAGATTCGTCGTGAGATGGATAAACCTTTAAGCGCAGAACAGGATTCACTTTCATGAAATTTGGCATCATAAGTCTGGGCAATCATGCAATCAACAGGGTCATGCCTGCCATAAAATCATCAGGTAATGAGATTTCTGCCATATACAGCAGAAATATGGGTAAGGCAAAAAATGAAAGCGTAAAATACAACTCAAAACCTTATGACAACCTGGACCGATTCTTCAGGGATTCTGAGTTTGACGCAGTCTATATATCATCCCCAAATTTTATGCATTTCGAACATGCTGTGAGATCCCTTGAACAGGGAAAACATGTACTTCTTGAAAAACAGATGACCCTGAAGAATGAAGATGCAGTAAAACTCGTTGAAATTGCCTCTAGAAGAAGACTGAATCTTGCCCTGGGCTTTCACATGAGGTTCAACCCAGCCATAGAAGACATTAAAAAGATGATTTCAGGTAGTGAAATCGGGGAAATAGCTCATGTGCACGGAACCTGGGCACACCTTTCCAGAGGTACACGAACTAACCCGGACAGTAAATGGTGGTCAGAGGAGGACAAAGCAGGAGGAGGTTCTGTAATGGGAACAGGAGTCCATGTCATTGATACCATTAATTATGTGCTCGGGAAGGAACCCGACATGGTTTATGGAATAAAGAGGCCAAAAGGAAAAGTCATTGAAGATACTGAAACTGTAATAATGCAGTACGGCGATATTGTTGGGGAGGCATTGTCTTCCAGATCCATATCAGGCGCAAGCAACAGTCTTGTCGTTCATGGAAGCATATCAACACTTGTGGCAGAGAATGTTTTTGGGACAACAGTTTCATGTAAACTCAAAAAGAACGGTGAGACACTGAAAGAATACAGCGAAGGAAACCTGTACGAGAAGGAGATCAGTGCTTTTGTTGATCTTGTACATGGGAGAAAGAGCGCAATAGCAACGGGAAAAGATGGAGAAATAGTGGTAAAAGTGGTTAATGCTGCCAATGAATCTGACGCGCAAAACTGTACTGTTGTGTTGAAAAAGTGAGATCTTAATATTGAAATTTATCGGTTTCAATTTCTGAGAACAGATGAAGATGTTCTCATGTTTCCTGAATCATGCGAATCTCTTTTATCCATTTAAATTATTATAGCATGATGGATATTAAAAATAAGGTTGAAACACTTCTTTTTTCCTCCAGTGTACCACTTTCAGTGAAGGATATCTCGGACTTGCTTGAGATGCCGGGGCCAGTGATCTCAAAAGTCGTTAGGTCTCTGGTCCGTGAATACGAAAAGAGGGAGGGGGCAATAGAGGTTGCCAGAATTGGGATAAAATACAGGATTCAGCTCAAGCCTGAATATTCCGAACTTGCAGACAGGGTAGCGGAGAGGGAGCTGAGCCGTGAACAGTTGAAGATTCTTGGATTCATAGCGGCAAGAGACCACACAAACCGTACAGATCTTCGTGAAAGGTTTGGGAGCAGGTATGAGGTACTGTCAGATGCACTCCTGGAAAAAAAGTTCATAACTGTTAAAAGAGTGGGAAATGCCGATATTTTTGCTGTCACAAAAAAATTCTTTACTTATTTCAACGTGAACAAAAAGAAACTTGAAGAATTACGATCGAATAACCGTGAGGGACTGAATGACGCAAAATAAGGTACTTCTGGTTGGAAGTGGTGGGAGAGAGGATGCAGTTGCAAGGCAGCTGGTGAAAAGTGGTGCTGCGGTATATTCTGCCATTAAGAACAGAAACCCTTCAATAATGTCGCTATCAGAGGAATACTTGGTGTGTGATGAAACCGATTTTAACAGCATACTAGATTTTGCCCTTGAGAAAGGTGTTGATCTAGCATTTGTTGGACCCGACCCTGTTCTTGAAACACCACTTGTGGAAAACCTGAGGTCAAGCGGCATACCTGTTGCATCTCCTGATAGGAAAGCAGCTATGATAGAGACCTCCAAGGAATTCATGAGAAGCCTGATGACCAGATACAATATTCCTGGAAATATTCCCTCGTGGGTTTTCACCAGCGCCAGAGATCTCAGTTCGTTTTTGATCAAGAGTGGGAAACAGTATGCGATTAAACCCATAGGTCTCACCGGGGGGAAGGGTGTTAGAGTAATGGGCGACCAGATCGGAACCACTGAGGAAGCTATCAGATACGGAACTGAAATTATAGGGAGAGACGGAAAAGTACTCCTGGAGGAAAGATCTGTGGGAGAGGAGTTTTCGTTACAGGTTTTCACTGACGGAACTCACGTTGCACCCATGCCAATCGTTCAGGATTTCAAAAGAGCCTATGAAAATGACACCGGTCCAAACACAGGTGGTATGGGGTCCATATCTGGACCTGACGGTCTCCCATTTATAAGAAAATCAACTGTTGAAAAAGCCCTTGATATACTTGTAAAAATCGTAAATGCACTCAGGAATGATGGGAGACCTTTCACCGGCATTCTTTACGGACAGTTCATGGAGACTGTAAATGGTCCGGTTGTAATAGAGATAAACTCCAGGTTTGCTGATCCTGAATCAATGAACGTCCTGTCTCTGATGAAGACCGATATATGCGATATCTTCTTTGGAATTGCTGACCAAAAACTCAACAGGGATGCCGAATTTGAAAAGAAGGCAACTGTACTGAAATATGTTGTCCCCAGAGGCTATGGAACAAAGCCCGAAGGTGGAATGCTTACAGTCGAAAGGAAACTCCTGCCAGATAACCTGAGGCTTTATTATGCCGCTGTTTCAGGAACTCTTGAAAGAGTGGAGATGTCAACTTCCAGATCTCTGGCGATGGTTGGAATCGCGGATACAATACCCGAAGCGTCAGATGTGGTGGAGGATAATCTGCACATAATCAAGGGGAACTACTTTGTCAGGCATGACATAGGGAGCAGGGATATGATCGAAAAAAAGATGGCAAATAGAATTTTATGACTCTTTTTTATAAAGCAAATACCTTAGAATAACGGTTTAACCCTAATCTGAAATCTCCATCTTCCCCAAAACCCTTGGTGACAGATTTGGATTGGAGAACAGTATACTTTTATTAACAACCGGAATTGGACGATCCAGCACCATTTTTCCACTCACCATCTGTCCCCTCTGGTAGATCATCTCGTCAGATACAAATATCTCAAAATCGCCATCTGGTACTCTTTTAAGTGCACTGTGATAAACTACCCTACCGGATATTTCCTTCTCCTGTTTCAGCACTGAATCGGAGAGAAACATTCCTCTCTGAAGTTCATCGGCATCAACGTTTTTAAGTGCAGCCCCGACTCTTGAACCCGTCTCAGCCTCATCTACATCAACATCATGCATCTGTATGGATCGCACCTGAACCTCAACGTTCAGACCTGAAATGAATAGCTTCTGGTGCTTGCTGAGTTTTCCTGACAGGACAAAGCCCAGAATCACGGTTCCCACGCTCTTTACCTGGAAAAAGTGATCGATGATCACAAGTGTACCTCTCTGCTCTCTCTGCGGCTTGAACTGGATAAGCCTCTCAACTACACCCATGGGGCTTCCTGAATAGATTTCATAACCTTCAAGTACTGTTCCTCTGGCAATTTTTTTCGCCCTTTCGGCATTCTCTTCACTGGATGCAACCATCATTCCGTGTGTTTTCCCCATAAGGTCCAGTGCCATAAGGGCTTCTCCGAAACTCCTGTCAATTGTATCTACTCCAACAATTGCGTAATCGGAGGGGTATATACAGTCTGTGAGAGATGAAAGTTTTTCAGGAAACCTGGATGGTTCCAGGAATGTTGTTATAAGGTCTCCGTCCTTTCTTGAATGTATGGTTATATCACTGTCAGTGTTTTTCTTGGAAACTTCTCTGAGAATCTCAGGAATATTAAAAACGAAAACTGTAAGAGAACTCATAAATCCAGATATCGGGGAAGTATATGGAAGTTATCTGATCCCGGGAAGATCAGGAACCGGAAACCGCAAGATCTGCAAAAACTTCGGCAATTTCATCTGAATCATTGGGAGGATCAATTCTACTGTATTCCATCCCATGGTTACGCACCCAACCTCCAAACTCATAATCCAGATCGTATTTTATCTCTAGATGGTCGTATACAAAACCAACAGGTATTGTTGTTATTTTTCTTATACCTCTGTCTTTCCAGGTCGTTGCCACATCAAATACGGATGGTTCAAGCCATGATTTTCCGTATTTGCCCCTGCTCTGATACCCAATATCATAATTTTTGATTCCGGTTTTACCTGCAATTTTTCTTGAAAATGAGAAATACGCCTCGTTATATTTTGATTCGTCCTGAAACAGAGGAAGACTGTGCGCAGAGAAGAGAAACAGTGTTTCAGAGTCTGAAACATCGTCTTTGGTTATTCTCTTCTCCCATGTTTTTATAAAACCTTCCTCATTTGAAAATCCATTTACAAATCTGGTCATACAGATGAAATTCTTTTTATGCATTGCCTCTTCCAGCGGTTTTCTGTATGAGTTTACAACATTTTGCGATTCAAATGGGAATAATGGTATGGCTATGATTTCATCTGCTCCATCATTCTGGATGTGATTCACAGCAGTTTCAAGGGAAGGTCTCCAGTGCTTGTTGCCCAAATATACCATGTAATCACCCCGAGACCTCAACAATTTACCAACCTTGCTGACAAGTGAATCAATAATTGCGTTGGATGGCGATATCCCAGCCACCATCCTGTATTTTGCCATATTTTCAGTCATTGCGTATTCAGGAACAGGTTTGCCCTCGTAGATGCTGGAAAGGTATTCTGGAACCTCATCAAGACTTGTGGGGGAACCGTAAGCCATTAAAAGAACTGCATGTTTCATACCTATCTTTCCACGCCATGGACTATTTCCACAATTTTCTTAAGAGTTTTCACTTTGGTTCCCGGCAGCACGCCATGTCCCAGGTTGAAAACATACCTGTCTGATGATTTCATGCTTTCAGCAATGAGTTTTGCCTCTAAAAAAGCCCTGGCGGGAAAATTTTCAACAAGTGATGGATCGAGATTTCCCTGGTATCCCATACCTGGTCCGTACCTTTCACTGATATCCCTGAGGTCCAGCCTCCAGTCCAGGCTGAGAAAATCGAAGCCTAATCCTGAAATAACAGGAAGAAGACCAGCTGTTGAAGTACTGAAATAAATCAATGGAACAGAGCCTGATATCTCGGAGACAATATCTTCCAGGTAAGGTTTGACCAAGCTTGAAAATGTATACGGAGAGAGATTTCCGGACCAGCTGTCAAATATCTGGATGGCGATTGCTCCTGACCTGATTTGC
>JAKAUD010000078.1 GCA_021827885.1 Thermoplasmata archaeon
TTATTGATGCAATAAGAAAAAATAAGAGACCAACCATCTTCGGAGACGGGAAGCAGAGCAGGGATTTCATATATGTAGAAGATACTGCAAGGGCATCTGTACTGGCGATGAGAAACGGGACTCCCGGAGAAGCCTATAACGTTGGCACCGGCATAACAACAGATTTCAACACAATCTTCCATATAGTGAAGGAAGAGATGAACTATCAGGGTGCGGCTGAATACGTGCCAAATCCCCTTAATAGCTATCAGATGTTCACACTTGCCGATATTAAGAAGGCGAAAGGAGAACTAAAATTTGAGGCAAAATATACTATAAGGGATGGAGTAAGGGAAATGGTCAAAGAAATTTCGGAAACGACGGGTAAGAACTCTAAATCCACCTGAATTTTTTTAAATATAGCTCCGTAGCCCAGTATGGAATGTATTTGTAGAATCTAGAATGCCTTAATCTGAATGCTAAAAGCGACGCCCCTTGACCTACTATTTCGGCCATAATGTTGAATTTGCTTTTTTCATCGTGTGAGTACCTGACATCAACCTCTTTGATTCGCCCTCCCATCTTCTTTATGTGGTAAAGGAGCGCCACATCAAAAAAAGTGTTTGTTACACCAACTCGCCTAAACGCCTCCTTGATCAAGTCAGTTCTTACAATCTTGTAACCGCACTGCGTGTCTCTTACATTTAAGCCCAGCATGGTTCTGACAAGAATGTTGAATCCCCTTGACGGAATTCTCCTGAATAGGGGAATCTCATTTTCACCATTGGTATATCGATCAAATAATATTAAATCATAATTGGTTAAGTAATGGAAATTTTTCACAATCTCGGCCAATCCAACAGCACCGTCCGCATCCATTATCATTGTAAACTCGCCTGTAGAATTATCTACGACCTTCTTTATTGAATATCCCTTTCCACTTCTTCCTTGGCTCTTCTGATGCTTTATAAAAGGACAATCTGAAGAAAAATCCTTAACTATCTCCTCTGTGTTATCGTTTCCATCTATCGATACAATCACATCCCAAGTAAGATTATTTGCCTTCACAAAGTCCTTGATTTCCTTAAGAACCTTTCCTATCCTTTCGCCCTCATTGTACGCTGGAATGATAATTGTAGTCGTAGGGATCACACTGTTTTGGAGTTCTGTCGCCTGCATTATAGACTTTTGATGAATTAAGGGTATTTATAATTATAGTTAGCAACATATGTTTCTATCATTTATAGCGATACCGCATTATGGCAAGGAGAAGGACTCGCGAGGTTGCGAGAATTGTGACCGAGAATGAACTGTCAGGGATGATAAGCAGGGAGAGATCAAGGGCTAGAATTGTTCCCATGCTGATCTTCATAAGAATGCTCTACAAGGGAAGGAGTGTGCCCGAAGCCACGCCAGAGCTCGGAATATCAAAGAGGTCCGGATACCTCTGGCTCATCAGGTGGAACAAGAAGGGCATAGACCGGACTTGTTCCAATGCACGGAGGCGGATTCCGTCAAAAGCTCACATCTGAGCAGATGGAACAGCTGAAGGGGGACGTTTCCAAGGGATCCTGGACAACAGATGACGTGAGGAAGCACATAAAATTGAGATTCAATGTTGATTATTCAATGAGGCAGGTATCTAGGATGCTGAAGAAGTTCAAGATGCACTACACCAAGCCCTATCCACATGACTACAGGAGACCAAAGGATGCAGAAGACCAGCTAAAAAAACTGGCTCCTGACATATTGAAGGACGAAGTGATAGGTTTCATGGACCAGAGTTCTCCTCAGACGACCGCCAACACAGTTAGAATGTGGTCATTCTCAAAGCCAACGACCTTTAAGGACACAAAGAAATACAAGTCAAAGACATTCGGATTCTATACGGTCAGGGGTAATGCAGTGATAGACTTTCCTGAACATTGAAGGAAGGAAGATGTTGTTGCATTCCTTGAGAGGATAAGGTTTTACAACCCTGTAGGAAGGATAAAGATAGTACTCGACAATTTCAAGTCACATCACGCATTGAAAGTAGCTGAGAAGGCTCTTGAGTTGAGGATAGACCTGATATTCCTTCCACCGTATTCCCCTGACCTGAATCCGATCGAATATTTGTGGAAAGCAATAAAGAGAGTTGTATCAAAGATGTTCATCAATTCAAGGGAGAGTATGTGCAACGCAATAGAGAGTGCTTTCTCTCTTCTATCGAAGTCAATGGATTATGCAAAATCATGTGTGTTAAAATTTCTTCCAGCCGAAATTCAAAAAGATATTCTAAAATTATTCAATGGATAATATCACGTGTCTCAAATTGAGATAAACAGTACAACTATAATTGCGTATTTGGAGATTTTCTGTCACTTTTCCACCATCATACTGCTGACTTTTTCTCTCAAGAGACTAACAACGAGTTTATCGCATTTTCGTACATCTTTATTACTATGTTCCAGTCATATTGTTTTGCCGTGTTTATTGCATTCATTCTTAGTTTATTGTAGAGATCATTGTCCTTCATTAATGTCTTAATTTTATCCATCAATTCGACTACGTTTCCGTAGCGATAATACAAGCCGGTCATCTCATTCTTCACAAAATCAGAGGACCCAAACACCTCTTTGTAATGAGGTTCTGCAACAATAGGGACGGCACCACAGCACATTGCCTCGAGTGTTGATATAGAGAATCCCTCCCTCTCAGACGGTAATACAAAAATTCTGCCTGACTTTAGCAGCTCGTATTTCTCCGTTTCATTAACTCTTCCGTACAGTGATATGTTCTTTGACAAGTTTAGACCCTTAACCATAGCTTCAATCATTTCTTGGTCTTCCCCGTCTCCAGCTATTCCTATTCTTATATCTGGCAAATAGCTGACGAGTATCTTTGCAGCGCTAATTATATGGTCAACATGTTTAATCTTTGCTAGCCTGCCAATATAGACTATGTCTAATTTCTTTTCTTTGGGGGTGCAGTCGATACTTTTTGTCTCGATTCCAATTGGTATCCTACTAACGTTCTTAGCCTTGTAGTTGTGCAAAAGTGAATCCTCTGTTGCATGTGACACTGCAATTAGTAAATTGCTATTATTTACTATTTTTGATATCTCATGATGTATTGCAGTCCTAGAAATGAAATTCATCTCCGTGAGATAATCAAACCAAGCCTCATGGAAAAGTGATATTCTTCTTACCTTTAACTTACGAAGTATGTTCCCGTACCCCAGATAGGGTATTGAATTCATTATAATGATGTCATTTTCGTTGAAGGTTTCTATGTTTTTTCTAAGGTTCAGTAGGAACCTGAGAGCACCGTATACGTTATGGTTACCTTTAGAATTAGTGTACCTATAGCAATTTGAAATTTTCTTGAATTTGGCTCCGCCTATCTCTGCTTCGCTATCATCCATAGAAGAATAAACAGTTACATCCCAGTCGCGAGAGAACTTTGTCGCTAAATTGTAAATTAGATATTCGTAACCTCCAATATAGAATGGGTAAACCCTGTCAGTAATGATTCCCAATTTCACTTTAGATGTATTAAGAGGTTGCTTAAAAGATTCTCGTATACTGAATTGTTTCTCATTTTGTCTGAAATGTGAGAAACACTACAAAACACCACAATAACTAAACTACTTACCTCTCAATACAACTGGATTTTCCGCTCCAACAGACCTATAAAATCAGAGATGGAACCTCTTATATCTCTCAAATTTTCTTGCTGATTCGAAGAAACTCTTATTCTAAGAGTCTCACTACTTATAAGATTCTTAAGTAATTCTGTCAGTTCATCTATTCTCTCATATTCATATACCAACATACCCATTTGCGATAGAAATTCGCCACACCCCGCGTTGCTAGTTACCACAGGTAAACCCGCTATCGCAGCTTCATACCTTACAATACCAAAAGATTCGTAGATCGAAGGAAGACAAAAAATTGAGGCAGTGGTATACTCTTCCCTAAGCTTGTCACCATAAAGGGGACCAAGAAAGGCAACTTGGGATTCCAATCCCTTAGCCTTTACTATCTCTTGCAATTCTTTATAATACTTGATATCTGATACTGGGCCAACTACGTGGACTTTCCAGTCTGGAAACTGAGATGAAAGACGTGAAAATGCATTAAGCAAAATGTGTATTCCTTTTTGTTTCGATACTACGGCCACAGTTAACAAAGTGTGTTCCCTCTTTCCGTTTTCATATTTATCACTATAGTTTAGAGCAGACTGAAAAAAATTGCTAGAGAGAACCAATTTCTTCTCAGATATAAATTTAGACAAGTTTCTAAAGGCACACGGTGTTTCTACTAATATATAGTTAAGGAATAGCTGATTCACAAATATACCTAAGACTCTAATAAGCCTTCCAAGAGGGTGCTGACCCGGTATTCTGGATTCCAGCCAGTCAGATTTTAGGGCCCATACGACCCTCTTCTTTCCATTATCCTTCTTTGAATGGCCAAATATCCTATAAGAAACAACCAGTAAAGAAATGAGTGGATTATTATGATAGACCATAACTACATCTGGTTTCTCCTTGCTAAATTCCCTGATAACCTCTCCCACTTCATTTATAATTTGCAATTGGTTGGAAAATAAATGGTTTGTTTGGAAAAAATCAATCTCCACGTCTTGGGAAACGTTTATTAAACCTGACACAAGAGTAGAATCGTAACCGTTTCTGGCAAACTCCCGAGGTATCTCAAACTGCTCCCTCCGAAGGTGAATTTCATAAATCCTGTCACCCGGACTATAAAAAATAAATCTTTTATTGACGTAAATCACCCCGAGACTCTTTCATCCTGAGAAATTCTTGAAAAGTCTTAATCCACAGTTCCTTGGTGCCTATATCATATCTTTTACCCTCTATTTTAGCTGCCATTACGTCTCTCTTTTCCAAAAGCAAGTTATAAGCATCAGCCAGCTGAAATTCCCCATTTTTTCCCGGGCTTATAGAGGCCAAATAATCATAGATGTAATCTCCTAGGACGTATATTCCTGTAATACCTATATTGCTGGGCGCCTCTGCTACATCTGGCTTTTCTACGATCTTTTCAACCCTATAGATTCCTTTTTCAATCTCCTTTCCCTTGATTATTCCATAGTCCTTTAACTTATTTTCTGGTACCTCTTCTACAGCAAGCAGAGGTAACGCGTACTTATAATAAACATCCAGTATTTTAGACGTAACCGTTCTATTTTCATTCGATAGGTAGATGGTGTCACCTAAGAGAACCACGAAATCTTCATCGCCAGTGAAATGTCTGGCATATCTTATAGCATCTGCCAGGCCCTTCTGTTCCTTTTGTCTTACGTAGTAGATATCAGGGAAGTCTTTGAAGCCATATTGATCCATCTTCTCATCCAGGTCGTTCCTGTCAAAATAGTTCATTATTGCGTCCTTTCCAGCTCCCATGATTATGAGGATCTCATCGAGACCAGAGTTAACTGCTTCTTCCACAACGTAATGAATAACGGGTTTGTCCAAGATCGGCAACATCTCTTTTGGTTGAGCACGTGTTAGGGGATAAAAACGGGAGCCTATACCAGCAGCAGGTATTACAGCCTTCCTAATCTTTTGCATTGTAAGCACCTATACGCAATACAGTGGGATGAGTTTGTATATTCACCACCCTCTTCAAATCGATAACCTTTTTCGCCTTTTCGTATATTGCATTTGTTTCAAATTCCTTCCATTCAGATGCTATAACTACACAATCGCATTGTGTGAGTTCTTCTATTTTTCCTACCATCTCTACTCCATCCACCTCCTTTACCGACGGATCATATGCTTGTATCTTTGCTCCCATTGACATAAGCGCATATATGAGTTCTAGCGATTTAGACTCTCGGACATCGTTCGTGTCTTCCTTAAATGAAATACCGAGAACACATACATTTTTCCCATTTAAATTACCTAATTCCTTTTTTATCATTTCGACTGCATGTTCAATCCTTTCATTGTTTACATCAATTGCACTCTTGATAATCTTCATTTCGACCCCCCTTTCTTTTGCATATGAGACTAGTGCCGTCGTATCCTTAGGGAGGCATGAACCCCCGAACCCGATACCTGCCCTTAAAAAATCCTTACCTATTCTATGATCCATGCCCATTCCTTGAGCAACAGTTGCTACATCAGTACCAGGGATATTCTCGCAAAGGTTGGCAATTTCGTTTATGAATGATATTTTTGTGGCAAGAAAAGAATTACTCCCATATTTTATGAGCTCTGCATTTTCATTTGTTGTTAGGATAACCGGTGCTCCTGTAAATTCCCATATCCATTTCACTTTTTCTAAGTAATCTGAGTTCTTTCCTCCTATTACAATCCTGTTCGGGTGGATAGTATCGTCAATGGCGTTTCCCTCTCTGAGAAATTCAGGATTTGACACGATATCTCTTCCTATTTGGGATGACAGGGCAGAGGCAGTTCCTGGAACTACAGTACTCTTTATTGTAATGATAACATCACTATCTACCGATTTTGCAGAAAGAACCGCACTCCTTACATAGCTAAGATCAATCCTTCCGTCTACCGTAGGTGTCGGAACGCAGATGAATGCAACTTCATTGCCCTTAATATTAGAATAATCAGACGAAAAATCTACCCTCGTTTTGTTTTTCAACAGCAACTCCCTAAGCAGGGGTTCATAAATATAGAGGTCACCTTTCTTTAACCTATCGATCCTCTTCTCATCGATATCTATACAGGTAACAGTATTTCCTCGATCTGCAAGAACGGTAGCCGTGACAAGTCCAACGAACCCCATTCCTACAACTGCGATTCTCATAGATTCCTACCCCTAAACCACTGAATTGTCCTGCCTAGTCCTTCTTCAAGGGTTATGACAGGTTTCCAATTAAATATCCTCTCCGCTTTCTTGATATCTGCAGCCCGCCTCCTTGGGTCATCCTCCCTTGCTTTCCTAAACACAATCCTAGATTCCGAATCGGTCATGCTCTTTATCACCTCAGCAAGTTTATATATCCCTATCTCTACCGAAGAGCCAATGTTTATTACCTGACCCCCTAAGTTGGGTAATGTTAGTAATTTCCAGGTGATCTCTAACCAGTCATCTACATACAGGAATGATCTCGTTTGTTTACCGTCACCATAAATTACGATGTCCTCACCCCTTAACGCACTAACTATGAACCTGGGTATTACCCTACCGTACCCTCCATCCGCTCTTATTCCAGGGCCATAAATGTTAAAAGGCCTTTGAATTCTCGTATCAATATGGTACTCTCTTTGATATGCCATTATTAGCGCCTCGGAAAATCTTTTTCCTTCATCGTAGCAACTTCTTTTCCCGTTCGGATTGACATAACCGTAGTAATCCTCTGGTGTTGGAATGACAGATGCCTCACCATACACTTCAGAGGACGAGGTATACATAAATACACATCTGGAATTCAACGCTATTTCTAACATGTTTCTGGTCCCTAGAGAATTTGAAAGTAGTGTATCGATGGGATGTAAAACATAATCCTCAGGGGAAGGTCTCGCAGCAAGATGCACGACATAATCAAACTTCTCGTTTGTTTTGAAATATTCTACTTTTTCATTCACAAATTTAACGCTACTTGGAATGTTCATTCCTTGCGAAGTGGACAGATCGTCTACAACCGTCACTTCACACCCTTCTCCTATGGCTCTGTGAACTAGGCAAGAACCCAGAAACCCATTTCCTCCAGAGACCAGTATTCTTTCCATAATCTTAATTAAAATCCTCACGCTGTTATTAAATTTTGTGAATTGTTCGGCTTTGGGAGAGATTCTTGGATACCGAGTGATAACTAAGTAGGGGGGATATATATAGAGCGTTGAAATTTACACCTTTTAAGTGTATTGCGTTACTTCATAATGTAAAGTTCCTTTAGAGTCTCCATAGGCTTCGATTTGTGTTTGAAATTCTCATTATTTCTTATCTTGTGCTTGATATTCCACAATGTTTTCTTCGATATTCCCTTATCCTTAACATCCATAGGCTTCAATGTTAAAATCCAGTCAAAGAATTCCCTGAAATTCTCATACTCAAGGTATGAATCGTCATCTATGCCTAAAACAGATACCTCGTCAAGATTGCTGGATTCCTTGCCTATGTATCTTATCCTATCAGCAATGATGTGTTTTCTATGGGCAATTCCTTCGCTATCGAAACCGAATATTTTGCACTTGTAAGACTACGAGTTCTTTAGTGTATCTCCTCTTCCCTTATTAACCGCATATATTATTCCTTGGTTTTTTCCACGAACAGTAACCCAAAGGTTGTTCAATCTCTTTATAATATCTTCGGGCCTTCCGTTATGAAATTCTAAAATAATCTCTTTAAACGTATCTATTTCTTGTTGTGTAGCTCCTTCGAAGACATCGTACTCGCAGCCCTCACAATCCATCTTCAAAACAACCTCTCCTTTATAATCCCCCAATAAATCTCGCAACGTCAGGGATTTAATAGGAACTCCATCATTCACCTCAACAGCTTGTGTAGAACCAGTCGAATTCAATCTGTCACTAATTTTTAAAATGCCTTTGCTTCCAGAAATGACCGCATTGATAGGGGTGATTAGATTCTGATAACCGTTTATTCTTATGTTTTCAATTAGTTTATTATAAGTGACAGGAAACGGCTCAATAGCGAGAACCCGTATTGCCCCGTTTCCTGCAAAATATATTGCGGAATCACCAATATTAGCTCCAACATCGATTACTGTACGGCCTGAAACATGTATATTTTTATAATCCTCATAAATAAATATTCCAAGAATATCGCCATAAAAAAAAGCACCTTTAAAACACAGGTCCTTATTTCTATATCTTAACAAAACAATATCATTCTTTGTGTCAATATTCATCTTCATGACCGACGAATATGCAATCAAACTGGCTTGAGAATGTTTTGTAATAATTATATCTGAGCCATTTCTTAGTGAGGCTTTGGTATTGTATTTTCTCAAATAAATTCTAGGAATGACATATATCCAGTTTTTATAAGTCTTAATAAATAGATATAGCAACCTCAGCCTACCGAATTTAAAGGTCAGAATTTTGGGTCTGCCACCATAAAAATCGTTGCCCATTTGGTCATTTTTCATTAATTTTCACCTTTGTTTTACTATAAACTTTAATCTCTTTCCCCTCTTTAATCTTCTTTTGCTGATACCAGATTGTGGATTTGTTGATTTTCAGCTCTTTCCGTTTTTCAGGACTGATTGATATAATCTTTGACCTGAGTTCTTTATCGTCTACCCTATCGATTCTGATTTCGGGAATGTTGAAATCCAAAGCCTTTGATTTACAAGAAATGTAATTGCTCAGAATCCTCACGTTTTCATTGAGGATGTTATCTAAAGAGTATTGCTTTCCCTTGAATTCATACAGTTTGTTGAAATTGTTCTTAATTTTCTCAATCAGTAACCTTGCGGTATCAGGTCTTAAACGGATATGGTAATTCTCCGTTACGATAAAGTCGCTCTTCTTGAGCTTCGTTTCCAGTGTTTCAACAACGGAATAATCGATAACGTATCGAAACAGCTCTTGCAAATCGTAAACTAACGGATGCTTAGAAGGTGCTATCTCGTGTAAAAAGCCTATAGAAGGGTCAAGACCTATCGAATTTACCGTTTTTCTTATCAGAGATTCCAGAACGGCATATCCGTAATTCAAAAGTGCGTTTATCTCATCCGAAGCGTTCATATTCCATGAATACGATAAATTTTTCCTTGACTGAAAATTGAAATCAGGTGCTAAATCATTGAATATTCTCGATAAAACAGACCAGTAAGCTGATGCTATATAATCTGCACCATCTTACAGTTGGAACATTCCTATGAAAAAGGCTGATCTGACACCCTCCTTATGCCCCTCTCCCTTAATATTTTTGCTCTGCTCTCGATGTCCTTCGACATCCCTGGACTCTTT
>JAKAUD010000096.1 GCA_021827885.1 Thermoplasmata archaeon
TGTTGACCTCAATTCCTTTGGACCATTTACTGGATCCGTACCCATGGAATCGCTGATTTCAATGGGCATTAAAAGTTCACTTCTCAATCATTCTGAGCGCAGAATTGAAAGAGAAGTCATTTTTGAAACAGTTAAAAAGGCAAAAAAACTGGATTTTGGCCTCGTGGTGTGTTGCGAGAGCCTCAGGGAAATTGAAGTATTCTCTTCAAATGGGGCCAATGTTATTGCATATGAACCCCCGGAACTCATTGGCGGAGACATTTCTGTGTCAACCTCAAAACCGGATATCATAATGGAAGGCGTAAAGATATGCCGGCGGAACGGTGCTACCCTTTTTGTTGGGGCTGGAGTGAAAACAAGGGAAGATGTGGAAAAATCACTTGAGCAGGGGGCTGAAGGGATCCTCATATCTTCCGGGATTACAAAGGCAAAGGATCCTTTGACCGCGTTAAATTCATTAACATTATCATGATAAAGGCGAAGTGGTAAAGGGAAAGGAAGTAAAGGAACCTATATTTGTGGAGCCCGAATTCAATGAGAAGGAGTTCCTCATTGATGAGCGGAACAGGGCAAAATCCACATTGATGGTAGTTGCAATGGCAGCGGTTCTTGGACTCGCTTCCGGTTACATGGAAATTGTTGGTTACTGGTATCTTGCAACTGTTCTGTTTATCTTTGCTTTATTGTTCTTTTTCAAGTTGCTTCAAGCGTTGAGAATACACATTCCGAAGAGGACGGGACAGAAATTCTTCCTGTTCGCAACATTTCTTCTGACATGGGTGGTTTTCTGGATAATAGCCCTGAATCCACCCCTCAATGTAATTAGCACCCCTAATGTATCACTTCAGCAGCAGAATGGAAATACTTGGAATTCCATGGCATCAAGCAATGGCGCGTATATCTTGACAATAGTATCAAGCGCACACTCATACAGCATAAGGGCTGCGTTCAGTTATGAATATGCGATATCAGCATCAAATGTTTCCCTTAAAATCAACTCCGGATCTTACACTTTACTGAAATCGAATTATAACAATGGATACCTGTATTTCAACGTGACCCAGCAATCGTTTGGAACAACAGATTATCTTCAGATATATATGACAACGCATGGAAAGGTATATTCTTCCACGCAGGAAATATTCTTCAATAACTGATGGACAAAAATAAATATGCCAACGCAATGAAGGTTTCCAGCAGGTGTAGTGTAGTCTGGTCTAGCACGAGAGCCCTCCAAGCTTTCAACCCGGGTCCAAATCCCGGCACCTGCATCAAGTTATATTTTGCTGCCAGAACGAAGAAATGCTATTCTGATGCTTTTCTTCTATTTCCATAGAATCTGTGTGAGGAACTGCTATTCATAGTTCCGCAAAGGGTACCGTCAGTACTTTTTCATGTAGGTAATTCATTGCACAAGAATATTCATATTGTAAAAGCCTCCGTGCGTGAGTTTTGGTTAAGAGATTGTTCGCTGCAATAATCTGATACCTATGGCGGCAAAAGGTCGTTAGGTCACTTCAGCAACATTCTTGCTCTGCTGCGTGATATTCAGAGAGTTTTCTGTACACCAGAATTGGTTGTACAAATCGATTAGTTGGAAACTATGTGTTTAGTGTGGCCAACAAATAACAGTATATAAAAAAGGTCTATCAGTCTATTGCCGCCATAGCAAATATGAATTTTTATTCGGATTGACTGCCGAAATCCTCTATCATAAGAGACCGGATAACTGGTCAAGGCTATCTGCACATAGCTGCCATAGAATAAGGAGAGAAAGTGTGTAAGCTCAACCAGACCAGAAAAATTTGGAGAAATAATCAGGTTTCCTTAAGCTTTCTTTGAATTTCCATAATTTCTTTGAAAACTTCCGGTATTTCACTAACCAACTCGTCTGTGCCGAACCAGATATTGTGCCGATTCATGCATCTTTCACCCGCCCGTTTATTAATGAATGATGCAAATGAGGCTGCCCTCATTAAAGGCATCTTCTTGCTGATAAGACCCCCAAGGATACCTGTAAGTAGATCCCCAGTGCCACCCATTGTTAACCTCGGAGTTCCTCCATGTCCTGTTATGGTGGTTAAGCCGTCGGTTATGATGTCGGAATGCCCTTTTAGGAATATTGTTATGCCAAGTTTTTTTGCTGTAATCTCTGCATTTTCTACTGTGGGATCAAGCCCCGTGAGCCTAGTGAATTCGCCCTTGTGAGGCGTAATGATTATTTCCTTGCCCATAGAGTTTTTTTCATTATTCTTCAAAATCATTATTGCTGAAGCGTCCAATATTAGAGGAACATTGGCTGCTTCAATTATCTTCTCCATTGTTGACCTCTCATATTCACTCTCACCCATCCCTGGACCTATGATGATGCAATCAGCCTTCAGAAGATCCTCAATGAAATACTCACTTTCCTCACAATCGACAAGCATTGTGGAATGAATTTGTGAACCGATTATGTCGTAGTTTCTATGATTTATAAAGATCTTGACGAGATCAGGAGAGGTGGATTGTGCACCCATTGCGGCCATTATTGCTGAACCGTGAAATTTCCAACCGCTCATAATTGATAGCCTACCATTCATCCCCTTGTGTGACTTCTCATCCGGAAATGGATAAAATACAATATCTCCTGGACCTGTTTTATTAACCGATGTTTCATCAATGCCTATATTTTCTATGGTAATTTTTCCACTATTATCCTCATCCATATTTTCCTTTACGCACGTAAATGTAACCGTTTTATCTGGCCTTATAGACATCTGGGAACCCAAACCAGAGGGGGTATCCACTGATAGAATAGGCTTGCCTGAATTGTTGAGTTTCTGAATAACTGCTCTATAAGGTTCCCCGATTTCCCCATGAAAACCCGTGCCGAATATTGCATCAATGATGAGATCAAATGATTGTAGTCTTGCTTCTATCGATTCTGGGTACAAAATTTCTCCCCGCCAATTTGTAAGTAGATTGAGCAAATTTCTTGGTTTGATCTGCTCAATTTTTTTAAAAAGGAGTAATGCCACATCGTTGTCTTTGCTCAAAATGTTTCCAGCAATTATCCCGTCCGCTCCATTGTTTCCAATACCACAGGCAACAAGAATCTTTTTTCCATTACCGTAGAATCCCTTAACGGAATTTGCAATTGCATTCCCAGCATTTGTCATTAAAGCTGAAATATCCCCATGGCGATAATAATAATTGATATCCAGCCTTGTTGAATCCTTCGTACTCATTAACATATGTGGACATGCAGTCTCCAAATAAGAATATTCTTTGATTGAAATTTTCTTAGATTTGATTAAAGACTTCGTTGAGGTTTTCCAAAAGAATTCCGCAAATGCAAGGCAAGAATTTCAATGAGATCCAATATTAACCTAAATCAATGTTCTTATTTTGAGGTTGATAACCGTGTCTTACACCATCACTGTAAGAAATGAGTTGAGATGCTATCACTTTTCTAAAGTCTTTTTACCATTGGGAAAAAGACATTCCCTATGTATCGGCAAAGACATAGGGAGATTGTATATTAAAACTATAAGATTGGCCACTTATAATCATGCTTTCCTGTTGTGCAGATTCATATAAATTTACATTCATACCACTATTTTGAAAAGGCAGTGCAATATTTGAAAACGACATACTATTAACTGATATTTCCGAGTCTGAAATGTACATTGGAGTTCCTTGCGACTGCAACCAAGATGCTTTCAGACCTTGTCCCAACGACGCAAGGCCAGTCTCTATCCCACCTACGGTGAAAGTTATTGCAATAAGAGATGGAACAACACCATCTTCTGGAGCGGCTACTAAGGCCGCAACAGTTCCTAAAATGCCTAGTGCAAGAGAAACTCCCCCCAAAACCATTGCTTGCTGATTCAAATTATTAACTTTCTGCTGGGCCATGGTTTGGTATCCCTTTGCATAGAACGCAAATGATGATGTTAGATTATCTGAACCTGCGTTAACAGTAAATGATTTGTCTGAAACCAGACCCGCATTGAAAAATGCATTCCAATCTAAGTTGACGAATTCTGTGGCATATTGCGAAGGTACGTTAAATAAATTCACAACAGTGTGCAACATTTGGTGGCATGGGCCTTGCTGCGGGGCGAAAATCAAGTATCAATGAAGGATGAGATCGAGACATCCATAGTGAATATCCTGAAGCCTGATCTGAAGAGGGTCTATTATGATCTCACATCAACATATTTCGAGGGAAAGGAGAAGAATGACCTTGTATTGTTTGGATATTCACGTGACAAGAAGAGGGGAAAGAAACAGGTCAACATCGGCCTGATGATGGTCGATGGAATACCCATACACCACACGGTATTTCCCGGGAATACCGTCGATCCAAAAACACTTGAACCCATGAACAACGATCTCAGGGAGAAGTTTCATGTGAAAAGAATCATATTCTTTGGTGACCGTGCCTTTGGAAGAAGGCCATCACTCAGGTATCTTGACAAGAATGAATATGTGACAGCTGTATACAGGTGGGATCAACCCTTCAAGGATATTCTGATGGAATCTTCCTTCACAAATGAATATTACCTGGAGGATATTGGAATATATGCCAAAGAAGTGAAGGTGAAATGGAATACAAAAGGTATGGGGAAGAGGGAGATCAAGCGAACGAAAAACAGGAGGGCAATAGCAATATACAACATGGAAAGGGAAAAGGAGGATATTGCCGATGTGGAGGAGAAGGTATCCATTGTGAAGGAGATCATGAAATCCGGGAAGAAGGGAAAGGATCTCATCAAGGCGCTTGGAAGCCTCAAGTCATATACGAAATCATCAGGAACTGAATTGAATACCAAGAGAATTGAGGAGAAGAAGAAACTCGCAGGACGTTTCATGATTGTCACGGATACCGATCTTCCAATTGCAGATATTGTTAAGGGATACAAGGATCTGTGGAAGATCGAAAGATCATTCCGGACAATCAAGTCACTTATAGATATCAGGCCGGTAAACCACAGGAAGGAAGAGAGGATTGAAGCTCATGTTTTTGTCTGTGTTCTTTCCTTGCTCATTGCAAGACTGTTCGAGAAATCCATGAATGATGAGATGACAGTATCCGTGATATCTGATATGTTATCTGAACTGAAAGCAATACCTGTCAAAACAGCAGACGGCATAATAACCCTCAGGTCGGAATCAGAAAACGCCAGGAATATACTTGATAAGATGAAGATACCATACCCCGGAAAAATACTAAGTTCCATACCAACTTAATTTTTTAATAATTAACATTTCAATCCGTGTTAAAGCACTTCTGCATGAGATTGCCATTCGATCTTTTCCCGAAAGTCAAGTAAAGCACACTAACACTTTCAGAGAATAAATAATCCGTGACACCGTTAATTAGCATCTCCAGAAAGAATTGTTCGTTCGAGTTGTATCGAAACTCAAGTTTGAAACGGAATTCACTAAAACGAGTTCAAAGGGACAAATAGTGATCCCTTCAAACATACGAAAGAAGCTTAATATTGGCGAGGGGAGCCTGCTCGCGGTCACCGCACAAGATGACTTGATTATTTTGAAAAAAGTGAGTTCTAATATATCTTCCAAAGATATGATGACGCTCAAACTTATTGAGGAAGCATGGAAGGACATCGATAAAGGAAAATATAAAGTCCATTCAAAAGACGACTTCTTCAAAGAGTTCAGAGAATGGTAAAACGTATAGACGAAATCATCTACACGTCTAAATTTGAACACGAAGTGAAGAAGATAAAGGATAAAAGTGTGAAAGATAGGTTAGAGAAAAGCATAAGGAAAATTGTAGAGAACCCAGAAATTGGTAAGTCTCTCGGTTACGTGCTGAAAGGAGAAAGAACCGTTAGAATACCACTGTTTAGGCTTATTTATGCAATAAATGGAAACACGCTAATTCTTTTGCGGTTTGAGAACAGGAGCGGTGTCTATGGTTAACGGGAATCTAGAAGAGTATGAATGTTAAGGTATTTTCTGGTTTTGAAATTGAATTTAAGAGTTGCAAACCAACTTTGATCACTGGTCGCCCTTGAAGTTTGTGCATAAATGTGAAGAGAAGTAATTGGCGCAACTTAGATTGGGCATTTTTGCAGTCATATGAAGAAGTGGATGGGGATGACACTATTTCCGCCTCATGTCCTTAAGATCATCAATTCTCTCGTGCAAGATCTCTGTTTCCTCATCACATTTGACCAGTCCTAGCCGGTATATTTTCTCAGCTTTATCGTAATCCACCTGATTCTTATATCCAAGAAAGTCACAGTAAACGTCCCCCCAACCGACATAACCCCAGATACTGTGTGGAAACCGCTTTACCAACTTTTGGAATAGACTGTCAGCTATTCCAACTTCTCCCAATGCAACGTGGGATTCGGCTTCTGCCCTGAGCATGTTCTGTATTATTGAATCGTTTGATTCTGGGAAAATCTCACAGAACTCATGGCAGTAGTCTATCCTTTTCCTGAAGTTAGAGATGTTATCACGCCCCGAATTCCCTAATTCCATTTCATAATCCTGGCACCAATTGAAGATGCTTTGCAATAAGTATTGAATGAATTCATCGGCGCCCGAAACTGATCTTATTTTTCGTGGAACTATAACCTTTATCATTTTCCAAGTTTCCTCCCACTTTTCTATTGCTTTCTCGGGCACATTATTCTCAAGAAAGTCATAACCTGCTTGCATTGAATCATCAATCATCTCTATGTTGATTCTTTCAGGAATCAATCGATTCCACAACTCTATTATCGCAAACAGGACGAATCCTTCATCTTCATCTCTCATGTGAAAACTTGGGCGGTAATAGTCACGCACTAATTGTTCAGCGAAGATGTAACCGCGAGACTGCTCCTTAAAGCGTTCTATTTCAAACTTTATCCCGAGGAATTTTAATTTGTCAATTATTTCCTGCGTACTTAGATCTTTGATTTCATCGAATTCTCTGTATACTCCCATGAGACATGCACATTATCCAATCAGAAATGATCTTCGTGGTTTAAGTATGTTCGCTTGTGTACCTTTTACCCAAATCAACGATCATAGTCATTCACGTAACTGTTTATGGATATACGCAATCTTAGGACCTTGGACAGGAGAAGAGTGTTTATTGTGGAGAAACGCGTGAGTGAAGGAGATATATAGACAAGTGGATAAAGGAAAAGAAGAACTGGGTAAGAATTATTCGCGGACTGATATTCATAAAGCTCCTTTACAGTGGAACGAGTGTAATTAACACTGCAAGTAATGTCGAAGTAATGAAGAGAGAGGGCCATCGGTAGCTTCATAGATGGGACTAAACTAGTGTCATGACAATATTATAATCCGGTATAATATTTTGACAACTTCTTGTCAGCCTGCTTTCGGTCAAATCCCCACTTAATTTTCTTTCTGTCACGATTACGTTTTCGAGTCCATGCACTGACTTCCTGTTCCAGACTTCTGGCATTTTCAAATCTTCTGCCGGTGCATTCTATGTCCATTACATTGATCTCTATCTCTGCAACATTCAGCCAACTGCCATGCTTTGGTGTGTAATGGAATTCAATCCTCTGCAGTATCCGGGTTGCCTCTTTTTCCCCGAATGCCTCTATGAATGAAGATGTAAAATGTGTGTTGAGATTGTCAAGGATTATGTACAGCTTCTTTACCTTCGGGTATCTGGCAACCACCTCTTTCACAAATATGGCGAAATCTTTCTTTGTCCTTCTCTTCGTAACTTTGGTTATCCTCTTTCCAGCTCTTGGTTCAACGGCAATGAATATGTTTCTTGTTCCCTTTCTTACGTATTCATAATCGTACCTTTCAGGTGACCCCGGTTTCATGGGTATGGATTTTCTCCTGTTTGAGATGATCTGCTTTGGCTTCTCATCTATCGCAATGACATGAAACCTCCTGTTTTTCCTGCAGTAGAGTTCCAGGATGTCATACATTCTCTTCCTGTACTCCTCATCTATGGTCTGGGTACACCACATTCTTCTTTTCCATGGTTTCGTGTTGTTTTTTTTAGGATGAGCCTGACAGATTCCCTGTTTATGTTTTCGAACCCTTTCCTCTTTCTCATCTCCTCTGTTATAAGGCGGACAGACCACCTCTTCCTTCCAACGGGAGGTGAAGAGCATGCAAGTGCAATGATCTCTGCTGTTTCCTTCTCTCCATACTTTTTAGGCTGCCCCGGCTTAGGATCATCGTGCAGGGCTTTCTCTATACCCCCTTCAAGAAAACGCTTCTTCACTCTCAGAACCGTGTCGGCATCAACATTCAATATCTCTGCAATCTCATTGCTCCTCCTTCCCGAATGTGCCAGGAGGAGTATTCTTGCGTGGGTGACTTCCCTGACCGTTCTCATTCCTTTCTTAATGATAGCATTCAGTTCCGACATGGTATTCTCATCGATTTCCACTGATATTCTCTTCATTATATATGATAAACGAGATTAATAGATAAAGATACCGTAGTATAACATTGTCATGACACTAGGTGTGAAGATCTTGTTCTAGGATTTGGCGGCGAGAAGCCGTCAAAGCTTACAGAAGATCACCTATAGCAAACAGAAGAAGGAACTGAAGGTTTTATTGGAAGCGAAAGATCCATGGTACCTGAATGATCTTATTGCCCCATAGAGAAACAATTCAAAGTGACATGTTCTGAAAAACAGGTACGCAGGATACTTAAGAGCTTCAAAAATTAAACACGCAAAGCCATATCAGGTAGATTACAGGAAACAAGATAATGCAGAGGAAAAGCCAAAAAAACCCGGTCCGGTTGATCCTGCAGAATGCATTATTGGATTCTTTGATGAGGTTACACCACAGACTTCAGCCAATACCACAAGAACTTGATCATTCAGGAAACCTGTCATAAAAAAGAACATCACAAGGTTCAGGGCAAACGCATTCGAATTTTATGCATTCACCGGTAAAGGAACAGTAAACACATACATCAATTCAGGACAGCAGCGACATTTCCAGTTTTTGCACGTTACTGAATCCAGTGTAAAATCTTCTCATCTCATTTCCATGGCCAACGAGGCGATGTCCCCGTAATGTGGATCAAACCTGCAATAATCCAAAAGAAAAACATCAGGATTAAGCTAGGTGAGAACACCGTGTCACTCGTATAAATGACACCGTACATGAATTTCGAAGGAAAAACTCCTATCATTAAGGACAGAGCACCTATCGTAATAAAAACAAGAATTATCGCCTGCCTGAATTCCATAATCGGATCCCTCGGTGCGATAAATCCAGTTGCCTTAAATTTACCGTACTTAGAACATATAGACCTACAGTAACTGATTGAATGCTGAATTTTAGGGCGGTCAGCCCCATTATTACCAATGAAATGTGGATAAAGTGTCAAAGATGCCCGCTTTAATATTCCTGTTTCTAATGTAATAAGACTCGTTTGCTTGATACTCGTAACGCTCAAAAAGTGTATTGTTAATCATGGATTTGTTCTTCATGCCTTTGCCAATCCTGATTTCCTGCTAGAAATTCCTAAATCCTCTTTCTGATATTCCCATCTTCCTCATGTTCTTAGGCTTCAATGTTAATAACCGTTGCTTGAATAGTGAAGTCCCTGCTTTTACTACAACGATACTGAGTTCATGATAGGATACCCTCTTATCGAATGATTTACTGCAAAATATTAAGGAAATGTGGAAATAAGGAAATATGGAAAGCATGACTCGCAAGTTCACAAGGGAAGAGGCGTTATTAGAAATATCCCAACTTCTTAAGATATTGACTGAAGCGCATCCAGACCCTTTTATGAGGTTCGGTTCACAGATTAAATTCTATTCGAGGGTTAATGATATTATAAGTAGCTTACCTGAAACTTTGGACATAGCACAAATGTATATTGTGGCGTGCAAAGTTACAGCACTCTTGGGAGATGG
>JAKAUD010000012.1 GCA_021827885.1 Thermoplasmata archaeon
GTATCTTGTAAACGTCCTCTTCGTTGTAATCGTACCGCTTGTTAGGCATAACGGTATACCTGATCCTTCCATTATGTGAATAAACATGAAGTGTCTTTCGTGATATCTGCAGAAGGTTCAGGACTTCTTCGGCTTTCATAGTTAATAACATATACATTATGTGTATATTAAGCTTCCATTATTATTGACTATACCAACTATTGTTTGTATCTCATAAAATAACGTAAATCAAAGGCTCACTATGCTCTTTGCCATGGGTAAAATGTTTATTTTTTCAATGCAAGGTACATTAGCCATATGCATGACCCAAAAAAATCAATAAAAATATGAAAAGGGAAAAAAATGAAAGAATGTTTATATCAAGTTATTCTATACCCTTTGCCATCAAAAGCCGGGGCCCGTAGCTTAGACAGGTAGAGCATCTGGCTTTTAACCAGAGGGTCAGGGGTTCGAATCCCCTCGGGCCCGTAAGGAGATGTGAAAATATGAGTAAATTTAATGTGCTTCATCACGAATTGGTACCAGAGCATCATGTTGTCGAAATCAAGGAAGAGGAAAAGGTTCTTAAGGCGTTGGGGATTACTAAGGACTCATTGCCTAAAATTAGTAAAAATGATGCAGCTTTGAAAACCCTCGAAGAAATGTATGGAAAAATAGAGGCGGGACGAATAATTAAGATTGTCAGAAAGAGTTCTACTCTTGGCTTTACTGAATATTACAGGGTAGTGAGTAATGAGGTTTTTAAATGAAGGAACTTGTTGAGGTATTTTTTAAGACGGAAAGTGTTGTTAACCATCAAATTGATTCTATGAACCATTTTGTTGCTACCAAAGACAGCACTGATAATTTGATGCAAATGATTGTGGACGATACAAAGGTTTCTGACGATGATGAACCTGGAGTTATTGTCCTCGATCCTTCAAAAACAGGTGGGAAGGATATCAGGATTTATTTTGGAAGGCCAAGGGAGAAAGGTGTCCCATTCGGCGGTCCAACGATCTGGGTTGAATCTCCAGAGATAAAGGAGGCATCAGGTGCTTCAAACCAAATAACCCCCCATGAGGCAAGAATGAGGGACCTGAATTACACGGCACCCATAATGATTAAATTAAGGGTCGTTGAAGATGGAAGGGAAAAGGAGCCTGAAACCATTAAGATTGGAGACATGCCGGTAATGGTAAGGTCAAAGGTCTGCACGCTATCCGGCAACAAACTGGATAGTTACATAGAGAAAAACAACGGGCCAATCAATGCAACAAGAAAGGAAAAACTTCAGTATATCGGGGAAGATCCTGAAGATTCCGGTGGTTATTTTATTATCAGCGGAAGCGAGAGAGTGATCGTATCTCTTGAGGATCTTGCGCCTAACAAAATTCTGGTAGAATTTGAGGAGAAATATGATGCAAGGGTTGAGGTCGCAAAGGTATTTTCGCAGACCGGCGGTTATCGGGCACTTACATCATTAGAAAAATCATCAGAAGGAATAATTAATGTATCCATCCCAAGCGTGGCAGGAACTGTTCCTCTGGTCATATTAATGAAGGCACTGGGAATGGAAAAAGATAATGAAATTCACGAATCCATTTTTTCAATACATAATATGGACCCCATTATTTATGCAAATCTTGAAGACAGCAGAAACCCAAAGATATTTCCGCCAAACGGTGTTATCACGGGTGCTGATGCCATAGCCTATCTCGAGAAGCGTTTTGCAGCTGGACAGGCGAAAGAATTCAGGGAGAAAAAAGTTTCCCAAATGCTTGACAAATCCCTTTTACCACATCTTGGTGATAAGCCAGAAGATCGCTTCAAGAAGGCTCTTTACTTAGGAAGGATGTCCAGGGCTTTACTCGAACTTAACCTTGGAATCAGGAAAGAGGACGATAAAGATCATCTTGCGAACAAGAGAATAAAGCTCGCAGGAGATTTGCTTGATGAGCTTTTCAGGAACGCTTTTCAGGCTGTAATTAAGGATTTAAAATACCAGCTTGAGAGAACATTCAACAGGAAAAAGGGCATTAAGTTAAAACCTGCAGTCAGGCAGGATTTACTCACGCAAAAGCTTCAGCATTCAATGTCAACTGGAAACTGGATCGGTGGCAGAACCGGCGTTTCGCAGCTGTTAGACAGGGTTTCAAACGTAAGCACATTAAGCCACTTGAGGAGAATAATATCTCCACTCACAAGATCACAACCGCACTTCGAGGCGAGGGATCTGCACCCAACACAATGGGGAAGAATATGCCCCAATGAAACACCAGAGGGCCAGAACTGCGGTCTTGTCAAGAACGCAGCCCTTCTGATCAATGTATCGGAAGGTATCAACTCAACAAAAATCCTGGAATTTCTCAGGGGTATGGGGTTGAAGGAACTTACCAAGGAAGATCCAAATTCGGGACGTGTTTACCTGAATGGTGATTTCGTAGGGTATCACGATAACCCGGCAGACCTGACAGACAGCGTTAGAAGAAGTAGAAGATCAGGACAGATTTCAGATGAAGTGAATATAAGGTATGATGCAGACACAAAGGAGGTCATAATAAATTGTGACAGGGGAAGAATCAGGAGGCCGCTCCTCGTGGTTGAAAACGGAAATGTCATGATTTCAAAGACTCAACTTGAAAAACTCAGACTGGGCGAATTTTCAATTAAGGATCTGGTAAAGCAGGGTGCAATGGAATGGATCGATTCAGAGGAGGAAGAGAATCTCTTCATTGCCATTTACGCCTATGACCTGCCCAAGGAGTGCCCAAAATGCCACAGCCAGCTTTACAGAGGTGTGGTGGACTGGACAAATCCTGGAGAAAAAGGCGCTGAGCTTCTCTGTGAGAGATGCGGTGGGAGATTCCCGTCTGAACTATTGCTCACAAATGATCATACCCATCTTGAAATCGATCCTGCATTAATACTTGGGGTCGTAGCATCAATGATTCCATATCCGGAGCACAACTCATCGCCAAGAGTAACAATGGCAGCCGCAATGACAAAGCAGTCTATCGGGTTGTCCACAACAAACTTCAGGATCAGGACAGATACAAGAGGGCATTATATGGACTATCCTCAGAAACCTCTTGTGAAAACCCAGGTTATGGATTATATAAATTATGACAAGAAGCCTGCAGGACAGAATTTTGTTGTAGCAATTCTCTCTTATCAGGGTTACAATATCCAGGATGCAATCGTCTTCAACAGGGCTGCGGTTGAGAGAGGCCTCGGAAGAAGCAGTTTCTTCAGGACCTATACTGCAGAGGAGAGGAGATATCCTGGTGGACAGGAAGACCGCTTTGAAATACCCACGCACGAAGTCCTGGGTGCAAGAGCGGAGGAATATTACAAGAACCTTGATGAAAATGGGGTCATATTCCCAGAGTCATACGTTGAAGGATCAGATGTTCTTGTTGGGAAGACATCACCACCCAGATTCCTTGAGGAAGGGGCAGAAAAATTAGGTCCTCAAAGAAGAAGGGAATCATCTATAACCATGCGCCCGAATGAGAAGGGTTTTGTCGATAACGTTATTTTGACAGTTTCAGAGAGCAACAGCAGGATAGTGAAAATCAGGGTAAGGAGCCCAAGAATCCCGGAACTTGGAGATAAATTTGCCTCAAGGCACGGGCAGAAAGGAGTCATAGGATCAGTAGTTTCGCAGGAAGATATGCCATTCACAGAGGAAGGAATAATCCCTGATATCATAATCAATCCGCATGCGATTCCATCAAGAATGACCATTGGACATATTCTTGAAATGATTGGTGGCAAGGTTGCCACAATGAGAGGTTCAATTATCGATGGAACTATTTTTAAGGGAGAACCTGAGAAATCACTGAGGGAAGATCTCGTTAAATATGGTTTCAGATACGACTGTACGGAGAGCATGTACGATGGTATTACCGGAAAGAAGCTGAAGGCTGACATATTTACTGGAGTCATATATTACCAGAAGCTTCACCACATGGTTGCAGGCAAATTCCATGCAAGATCAAGAGGACCGGTGCAGATCCTCACAAGGCAGCCAACAGAAGGAAGATCAAGGCAGGGCGGTCTCAGGTTTGGTGAAATGGAAAGGGATACCCTCATTGCCCACGGAGCAGCAATGGTCATCAAGGACAGGCTCCTTGATCAGAGTGATGGGACGATTCTCTACATCTGTGGAAATCCAAAATGCGGGCACATAGCCATAATGGACAGGAGAAGGGGAACATTCAAATGTCCCGTTTGTGGAAACACAGGAAACATACACGCTGTTGAAACGAGTTATGCTTTCAAGCTGATGAGGGACGAATTGATGTCAATGGGTGTTATGATGAGACTTTTACTTGGTGATATGAAATGAGCAGCTGGATTTCAAAGAGAATTAGCAAAATACAGTTCGCATTGCTTTCCCCTGATGAGATTAGGAAAATGTCTCAGGTGAAGGTAATAACGGCGGATACATACGACGATGATGGTTATCCTATTGAGAGAGGACTGATGGATCTTCACATGGGTGTTATTGAACCAGGATTGAAATGCGCCACTTGTGGAGGAAAGGTTGACGAATGCCCAGGACACTTTGGTCATATCGAACTGGCAATGCCCGTTGTTCATGTCGGATTCATAAAGGAAATCAAGACATTTCTTGAATCTACTTGCAAGGTATGCGGCAGGATAAAACTTACCGATGATGAAATAAAGTCATACAGTGCAACATTGAATGATGCGGCATTCAGCGATCTTGACCCTGACGGTCTTGCATCAAGATCCAAGAAAGTTACGGATCAATGCACACAGAGACTCGTATGCCCGCATTGCGGTGCCCAGCAGATAAAGGTAATACTTGACAAGCCGACAACATTCAGGGAAGAAGGCATTAAGATCACTCCAAAGGAAATCAGGGAAAGGCTAGAGAGGATTCCGGATTCAGATCTTGCATTCTTTGGACTGAACAGGGAAGTAGCCAGGCCAGAGTGGATGATTCTCATGGTTCTGCCTGTACCTCCACTGAATGTCAGGCCGTCAATCACGCTGGAGACAGGTGAGAGGAGTGAAGACGATCTAACCCATAAACTGGTTGATATCATCAGGATATCGCAGAGGTTGAGGGAGAGCAGGGATAATGGATCTCCGCAGCTAATCATAGAGGATCTATGGGATCTTCTCCAATTCCACGTTACCACATACTTTGATAACCAGACTGCAGGAATACCTCCTGCCAGGCACAGATCAGGAAGGCCATTGAAAACACTTGTCCAGAGGATGAAGGGAAAAGAGGGCAGGTTCAGGTCAAACCTTTCAGGAAAAAGGGTAAATTTCTCCGCAAGAACGGTTATTTCTCCGGAACCTTTCCTTTCGGTGAACGAGGTTGGCGTACCTGAGAAGGCAGCCAGAGAACTGACAATACCGGTCACAATCAACCAGTTTAACCTTGACGTTATGAGGGAATGGGTAAAGAGGGGTCCGGAACCAAGGGATGAGTTTGGAAAGTATATGTCCGGGGTGAATTACATTATAAGGCCCGACGGAAGAAGGGTAAAGGTCACCATATCCAACGCAGAAGAAAACAGCAAGAGACTTGAGATTGGATGGGTTGTTGAGAGGCAGCTTTCCGAAGGAGATATTGTTCTTTTCAACAGGCAACCATCACTTCACAGGATGTCCATGATGGGGCACAGTGTGAGGATTCTTAACGGACAGACATTCAGGTTCAACCTGGCTGTGTGCACCCCTTATAATGCGGATTTCGACGGTGATGAGATGAATCTTCACGTCCTCCAGAAGGAAGAGGCAAGGGCAGAAGCTCGTATAATAATGAAAGTGCAGGAACAGATTATGTCTCCAAGATTCGGCGGACCCATTATTGGTGGGATTCACGATCACATCACGTCAATGTTCCTTCTCACGCATGGCAATCCAGAATTCCCTGAGGAGGATGTCATACACATGATGAGTTACCTGGAAATCAACGAACCTCCAGAATTCATCATGCGCGACGGGAAGAAATATTTCAAGGGAAGAGACATATTCTCAGCACTGTTGCCAGGCGATTTCAACCTGAAGTTCAGGAGCAAACTCTGTGCGGGAGCCAAGGAGAAGTGCGAATATGAGGATGATCCTGCAGACAAGGATGTAATCATAATCAATGGGAAAATGGTGCATGGAACAATAGACGAGGAGGCAATCGGACCATTTTCAGGGCAGATTATAGACAAGATATTCAGGAAATACGGGCCACAGGAAGCAGCAAAGTTCATTGACAATGTCACAAGGCTTGGAGTTGCATTCATCAGCCAGAGAGGCTTCTCAACCGGTATAGGCGACTATGATATACCGGAAAATGCCATTTCTGATATTCTTCAGGTGTCCAACGAGGCTGTCGAGAAGGTTGGAAAGAATATCGAGATATACAATGCAGGGCAGTTCCAATCGTCACCAGGACGTTCGGTGGAAGAAACACTTGAAATTGAGATCATGTCAATAACCGGACACGCAAGGGACGAGTCAGGAAAGATTGCATCAGCATATCTCGGACTTACGAATCCGTCTGTTATCATGGCAAGATCAGGCGCAAGGGCAAAAATGCTTAACATATCTGAGGTAGCAGGAATGGTCGGCCAGCAGTCAGTCAGGGGAGAAAGGCTGAACAGGGGATATACACAGAGAACGCTTCCACACTTCAAGAAGGGAGATATCGGTGCGAATGCAAGAGGGTTCGTTAAATCATCATACAAGGATGGCCTGAATCCGCTTGAATATTTCATGCACAGTATTGGAGGAAGGGAAGGACTGGTGGATATTGCAGTGAGGACATCCAGATCAGGATATATGCAGAGGAGACTCATTAACGCTTTCGAGGATCTGAAAGTTGACGAGGACAGAAAAGTAACAGATACGGTCGGTTCAATAATACAGTTTGACTACGGGGAAGATGGAGTAGATCCAACCAGAAGCAACAAGGGAAAAACCGTTGATTTGGATTACATTCTCTTCGATATTGACCAGGAGGAAAAGTAGATGGATTCACTCATTATAAAAGATGTAAAGGCAAACATAGAAAAGATAAAGAAACAGATTCCCTGCAGCTATGCCGTAGATTATGATATAACCGGCGACTTCAAGGAGGGTTACATAACCCTCGACAAGAAGAACATGATCTATAAAATTTCAATTGATGGGATAGAGCCATACCACGAAGACAAGAACCTTACCCTGAAAAAGAAAACCGGCCTGAAGTCAATAATAAAGATCAGTGAAATAAAGGAAATTGATCCATTGAGCGTGGCTGAGTTCAGGGTTGGGAAGAGGAAATTGAAGGAAGTCCTGACTTTTGAAAAAGCGGAAAGAACCTCAATCAAGATCACAAAAAAGCAGGAATATTCAAGCAAGATTGACAAATCTTCCATGGAGCTCATTAACAAGATCGGAGCCGATGGCATAAAAATACCTCTTGAATCCGCTACCAGACTGCTGGAATTGAAGGAGAAGAAGGGAATCAAATATTACAATAAGGTTCTGGACAGGGTAGTTTCTGAAATAAAAAAGAGGCAGGTAGATCCCTATGAGGCTGTGGGTATAATTGCAGCACAGAGTATCGGGGAACCTGGAACTCAGATGACCATGAGAACGTTTCACTTTGCGGGAGTCAGGGAAGTTAATGTTACCCTGGGTCTCCCAAGATTAATTGAAATTGTCGATGCAAGAAGAACCCCGTCAACGCCCACCATGACAATCTTCCTGAAACCGGAATTTGAGAAGGATGAGGAAGTGACAAGCAGGGTCGTGAAAGAAATAGAAAACACGTCAATTATTGATATATGTGATATCGAGACCGATGTCGAGGACATGACACTGACAATAAAACCCATCAAGGAAAGATTGAAGGAAAGAATGGTGGTGCTTCCCGACATTGTGGATGCACTGGGCAGGGAAAAAGGCATAACGGTTCTTCCTGAAGAATCAAAGGGAAGGGTAATCATAAAGCCGCAGCAGGATTCTTACAAAAGGCTCTACGCAACACAGGAAAGGCTGAAGACACTTACCATCAAGGGAATCAACGGAATAAAAAGGGCCATATCAAGGAAACAGAATGACGGAAGATGGATCATCTATACGCAGGGTTCAAACTTGAGGGAAGTTCTTGAGATTGACGAAGTCGATTCATCAAGAACCTTCACAAATGATATAGTTGAAATCGGACAGGTACTTGGAATAGAGGCCGCAAGAAACGCAATCCTTAATGAGGCAAAGAGGACCCTGGAAGAGCAGGGACTTGAAGTTGATTTGAGGCACCTGATGCTTGTTGCCGATATGATGTCTTTCGAGGGTTCAATACGGGCAGTTGGAAGACAGGGTATTTCAGGCAAGAAAAACAGTGTCCTTGCAAGGGCAGCTTTCGAAATTACGACAAAGCATCTGTTGCGGGCAGGACTGATGGGCGAATCAGATTCACTGGCAGGCGTTGCGGAAAACATAATTGTTGGCCAGCCCATAACCTTGGGGACAGGGGCAATCCACCTTGTTTATAAAAGGGAAAACACTGAGAAACAGGTGCAATAGGATTGTCCGGGAAAGAAGTAACAATTGACAATAAGATAATGGGCTACATCGCGCTGTTTGAAAAAACAGCCAAAATACCACTTAAAGAATGCCTTGACAACGAAGACATGGTCCTGTTCATCGTTGGGGAAAAGAAAATGGCTGAGATGTTTGCAAAGAACCAGAATATCATTGCGCAACTGAAAGAACACATCAACAAGCATATTCTTGTTGCCGAAATTTCAAGGGATCTCCTCACATTCGTTCAAAATCTCTTTTACAGGTTTGGAACCAGGGAGATCAATATCATATGGAAACAGGGAAGGATTGACATCCAGGTTGCAGTGGATCCAATGAAAACCGGTTCGGCAATAGGAAAAGAGGGCAGGAATATCCGGCTCATGAAAGACGCAGTCTCCAGAATTTTCGAGATAGGAAGCCTTAGCATCAAGCAATAGCTATATTTCGAAAAACCAAAAATTTATTTTCTATTTGGATCATTATAAAGGTGTTCTTCAAATGATTTATCATAGGGCACTTCATTTGTGGAAGATGCATTATTGACAGTTGCACTCTTTATGCCACTTCGGCCTCTTTTTCCTGAATATTTATAATTTTTCACGATCAGCGAGGCGCTGTTTCCAATTGTGATCATTTGGTGCTCCGACCTGAAAAGCACCTTGGTCAAAATGAATGAACATCCTAACATAGTGAAAGCTTGAAGGGCTATGGTGATATATAAAGGCAATGAAAACATCAGAGATAAGAATTCTGCAAAAAAAGATACCACTGCCGAGAGTAAAAGAACCAGTTTTTTATGCAGCGAAAATTTTTTTTTCAAATTATGCAGAAGCGCAGAGGAATCGTTTTCCTTAATCTTCATCATTCCGGCTAATAACACTGAGTTTATAAAATTTAGGCAATATTCTTCACTCATGTCTGAGGTTGAACACTTTCTTCCTTGACTACAGTGCTGAATCTCTTTGAGAATAATCTGCTTATTGAAACGTACATTCCGCCAACAATAACCGATCCTAATGCAATATATATCCAGTAGGTTGCCGAAACGTTTTCAAGAACGAAGAGAAGATACATTCCTATTATTGCACCCGCAAAACCTCCGATGCTGGTATAAAGGTTGTATACTCCAATATATGATCCTCTCATATTATCAGGCGCAATTGTCGTTATGATACTCTGCGTGGTTGGCGATACAAGGTCCTCCCCAAACGTCGATATCGCCATGAAAGCCAGCAGGATTCCAAGGGTGGGAGTATATGTGAGAAACA
>JAKAUD010000033.1 GCA_021827885.1 Thermoplasmata archaeon
TATGTGCTTGTATTTCTTCTACTTATACTGATAAACGGCGCCTTTGGAACAAGCAAATACAGTCTTGACTACTACATAGAAAAAAAATACAGGAATTGGTCCAAGCTAGCGGAGATTAATCCCGGTGAAAAATAAGAAAAATCACACATATTTTTTAAACCTACAAAGGAAAAAATAATCACTTTGAGAAAGTGTTCTGTGCTGTTCAATGTTCCATTATTGTTGTATCGGGACATCCATTAAAGTGTTAAGAAAATGTAAAAACGATATGATTAGGAGCCTGAGCAGATCTAAAGGTTTCCTTGCTCTATGAATTCCCTTTGTTTACGTTGGTTTACATATTGTAATACACAAATTTAAAGTACGTGTAATTTATAATATAGTATGAAATCGTATACTACCGTATCTGCAAAGATCTCAGAAGAAGAGAGAGAGGAATTAAAGAAACTTGGTCTAAATCCAACGACAATTATTAGAAAGGCGGTGCAGGATGAAATCAGGAAAGCCAGAAATAAAGAATTAATTGAGAAAATGAAAAAGGTCGCGTCCACAATCTCGAAATTAAAGTTAGGTGAAATAATATCAGATATAAGGGAAGACAGAGAAAGATGAATTTACTGGACGCTTCTTCAATTTTTAACCTCTTTCAGAGGGGTAAGTATAGTATACTCATTGCCGGAGCAACGATTCCTCTTGCCAAGTATGAGATAGGTAACATACTTTGGAAGAATTATAAAATTAGAAATAGAATTTCAAAGAAAGAAGCACAGGAAATCGGCAATGTTCTATTTGAATTGATTGATTCAATGGAACAGATCGTGTCATCATCCATTTCTGTATTGAACTTGTCATTAGAGGAGGGTCTGACATTCTACGATTCATCTTATCTCATATCTGCTATTGAATCAGGTTACGAGTTTGTAACTGACGACTTGAAGTTACATAAGATTGCAAGCTCTAAAGTAACGACACGAAAGAGCTCGGACATTTGATGTACCTATTTTTACACATTTTCCTTGTAAGATGATTACGGATGATCGTATTTCTGGCTAGGACAAGACCTGATTAATGATATAAGGGGATATTACCTGAACCCTATACTTTCAATAAGCCTCTATCTTCACACCTTCTATATCTTTAAAATGCTTTATGTTGCGCGTAATTAGAATTTCATTTCTTCTTGCACAGATACCTGCAATCATGGAGTCTTCTGGATCGATTGTTGATCCATTTCTTCTTTTTTGGGCAAAAATTCTTCCAGCTTCTCTTGCAGAATCCTCATCAAAACTTATTATTGACAGACCATTAAGTATTCGAGTTATCTTATTTCTTTCCTGGTCCTTTTTTATACTTAGTTCCACTCCCACAAATAATTCAAAAATTGAAATGGAGGTAACCGCAATAGTACTTCCAGATTTTCCAATTTCCTCTGCTTTTTCGATTGCCTCTTTGTTAGATTTCATTATGTCAACAATGAATGAAGTATCAGCTATCATAATTCATTTAACTCCTTTGTGAGGCTATCTATTCTTTCCTTACTTAGTCTCCTTGATTTTTTAATATTTTTCTCTAAAGACTTTCCCTCCTCTTCTTTTATAATACCCCTTAAATCAAGTATATTCGTCCTATTTGTAAGTCTATATATAACGTCTGTGAAACTCTCATTTCTAGACTTTAGTTCTGATAGCCTCAGATATGCTTCATCAGAGATAGATATGTTTTTACTTCCCATCTAATTCACACACACATATGTGTGTGTTAAGTATAAAGGTTTTTCTTGCATAGTAACCCGTAGCGTCTCATTTTTACCAAAGGATTATCCCCGTTTTTTATATGGGGTTATTCAACTCATGAATGTTGATTGCTGTTAGAATGGACCGGTCGGGATTTGATTAAAGTTTAAAGGGAATACAATGGAATTGAACGTTACTTTTCATATACATTGCTTCTGTGCCCAACTTTCAAAATCATTATTCTAACCATTTCTTTTTGAATGTCAAGAATTACCCTATAATCTCCAATCCTAAGTCTATAATATGGATATCGAACAAGTTTCTCAACGTACCTTTCCGGGTTTTGATGCAATTGTCCAACTTTTTCATGAATTCTCTTTGCAATTGACCTGTCAAGGCTTTTCAACTGCTTAGAAGCCTGAATGGACCATACTATTCTATAATCCATTAGAGGTCAAGGGCCTTCTTCAGCTGTTCGTGAGTAACAAATCTTCCAGATTCGATTTCTTTTCTGGCCTCTTCTATCTCCTTTATGGTCTCTTCATTTAGTTGGCTTAGATCCTCGATCATCCTCTCAATAACCTCTTCATAGGTTTCCCTAGGATGAAGTTTCATGGATAGTAGGGTCTTCTTGGTTTCCTCTCTAATCTGAATAGTAGAAATGGTCATAGATGTCTATAGTGAACAATAGTATAAAGGTTTCCCCCATAGAGTATAATTATTCAACATAATTCTCAAGGATATTGAAAACCTAAAACAACCAATTATGCTTGTGTTGTTGTGAATATAGCAAAATCTAAAATAATCTTGTATGCCATTTAAAAGATATTCTCGGATCCTGATATACGTATAGCGTGGCACGGAGGATCTAGCGCTTTGCAGTTAATAGTCAGAAACTGATCTTGTATATTCTTTTTAGCCAGTTCTGATTCCATGAACTGGTCAGGGATACGCGTTCTTGATCTTGAGGATAAATCCTCGTGGGGCAGCATGCGTCCCCCTTCTTTCATTTAGTACCCGGATGGGATGTTGCAGAATATCTGCGGATAAAAGACAAGTCTGTGGTGAATGGAAGAGATTGGGAGTGAACCTGATTGGTGATGAAATGAAAGTATATGTGGGAATAGATATGGCCAAGGATAAATTCGATTATTGTGCAATGGATGATGCCCTCAATATTTTATGCAGGGGAAGCAATAAGGAGAATAAAAATGAAAGATTCAAGGAACTATCTGATCTGATCAGAACTCTGAAATCTACCAGTACAATGATGAAGATTGGTATGGAAAGCACCGGAATATATCATATTCCGTTATACAACCACCTGAGAACGTATGGATTCCAGGTACGTATTCTCAACGGTCTTGAGGTGAGAGGCATGAAGAAATCACGGATAAGGAAGACAACCAATGATACCATAGATGCGGAATCAATCGCCAGATATCTCATGATAAGGGAAGAAAAGGAAACATTTGCTGTACCTGAGAATTTAATGAATCTCAGGGAGCTGATAACAGCTTACAGTATTGTTACGGATAAGATAAGAACATCAAAAAACAATCTCATAAGAGCAATAGACATGATATTTCCTGGATTATCAAATGCAATTGATATGAATGAGGATACTGTTGATATGTTAAACAAATATGTAACACCCGGAGATTTCATTTCAGCTGATCGGAAAGACATTGAGAAATATGTTTCCAAGAGAAGATATGAGAACATCATGAAGATTTCTTTGGATTCTCCTGCAAATCTCGCTTTGGAAAGATCACCGAGGATGGAGATATCCTCACTGACCAGAATACTGAAAGTATTGATGGAAGAAAAGGAAAGTCTTGAGAAGGCAATGAAATCTGATCCGGTAATTGAAAATCATGTCATAATGAGCATTCCCGGTATAGGTCCAATAACAGGCTCTGTTATTCTTGGAAAGATATGCGACATCAATCGTTTTGAGAATGAATGGAACACTAATACATGCTGATCTCAACGCATCGTACAACATAATAAAAAAGGCGATCCCTTAACTGAAATGGAACGGGATAGAGGGTATGGGGTTATATCCAAGAAGTTTAAGTATCAAACAGATGATAACTTCCAAAGGTGGATGTTAACCATGTTAACAGAAATCGTAACCTAGTGCATCTTGAAATAGAACCGAATAAGGCAAGAGAGGAGGAACAAGATAATGGAAAAAAGTGATTGTCCAGTTGACACTACGGGTAGAAGATGAGTATGAGCGGAAATGAACAGGATTGGTCTCCAGATAGGCCGGGGCTGAAGATTCTCCTTCAGAACTGTTGCAACTCGAATGATATGGACAAAGTTCTAGGTCATAGTGAATTATTCAAGAACCTATATCTGCCGTCCGTGAAGAAGTACATAATCGGAATTCCGATGAAATCCAAAAAAATTATCAACCTCAACGATTGTTGCTTGTCAATTAATGAATCATACAAAGGGTGGGTATAAAGTGCTTTTCCTGAGTAAATCGCAAGATAAACGCAAAAAAGGTGTTGCCATAGTCACTGCCCAATTGCTATTTCACATAGATCCAAATGTGGACCCAACTCAAGAGATAAAGGAGTTTGTCAATATTCTGATTGACAAAAGTGAATTAATTGTAACTGCTTACGGCCGGACCTCAGGAGACGAGGTTGCAAAGTTGATTTTGAAAGAGGGACTGGATACTGAAGAAGTAAAAAGAGATATTTTGCGCTACAAAAGCAGAAAGAATTTAACCGACAACAAAAATAGTGCTGATCTTAAAAGTGCTCTTTCTGATTATCTGTCCAATTATTGCTACAAGTCAAAAACTTATGATGGATTGGTCGACCAGATTCAGTTTTTTCCAAAGATTGTTTACAAGAATTTGGGTTTGGGATTTGCCATAGACGATGAGAATGTAATAGATATTATGGAAACACTCACGGAAGAAGAAAAAGCAAGTCTTCTTCAAAATGTTAATGCGAGAATTGCCAAGAAGGATAGAGAGTACAGGGTGGGAGAGGAACTCGAAAAATACCTTAACGATGCTGGGTTGAAATATGGAATTGACTGCACTGTTGATGATTTTGTGTGTGTAAACAAGAATTATTTTGGGATCAAGGTTTACATTGGAGAGCGTGGAATCCTTGACTGGTTTGATGGTACATTTGAAGAATTGAAAGCAACCTTGTGGAATGAACTGAAATTAGAGGCTGAGAATAAGGTCACTTGCCCGTTCTGTGGAAAGAAAATAGTAAGATATGTCGCCATGCATAAACTAAAAAACTGTGATTGTGGTGCAACGATTCAAATTATCGACTATTCCTTGACTAGAGGAAACATCATTCACATGAAAAAAGACATCGCCTTTATGAAATTGGATGGAGCTTGATTGCCATCAACATGTTCTTTGAATTGGCAATAGACATGCCAGGCAGGAGAAAAATTATGCAAAGGATAGGAGTTCATTGCATCTCTCTATAAACATAGTTTCCAATTGAAATTGCATTACGGGAAGATCACCTGCCAAAGAATTGCCTCGAGGTCTTCTCTCCACCTTTCAAATATTCCGTGAATTCATCGAAAAGCCACTTCATCGCTCCAAAATTTTTCAGCCACAGTGAGCCAGATGCCTTAATGTAGGAACCTGCTTCGTCGGGCTCACCAGGTGTTATGTAATTGCTGTCTGGAGGAAGGTTAACATCTCTAAGAAACAATACTGGCACATACTTGTTAGACTCAAACGCCTTTCTTAGTGCGCTCTTGGATTCCATAGTTATGCCAGTCGTCAAGTATAGAAGAAGAGCCCCATTATAATCCCATTCAGCACTATCTTCATCATATTGACCTAGGAGCTTTTTTGCCCTTTCATAGTCATTTCTGTACATGTATAAGAGAAGGAGTGAATATCGATTGCCTTGATTATCATTCGGGTTAAGGTCCAGCAACCGTTCATATATTCTTTGAGCATCGTCCAATTTTCCAGAATTCCACAACGCAAACGCAAGACCCTCCTGTGCCCTCATATACTGCCTTGTTTCGATGATCCTCCAGAAATTTCCCTTTTCTCTATGGAATATTTCTTTACCAAGAATCCTTTCGGCGGTATCGACACCCTTACCGTAGAGCTCTATTTTTCGGCTGTTATCTTTTTCCATTTCCGCCAGAATTATGTAAGCGTCAGGGCAATTTTCAGAAATTTCAAGAGCTCGTATTGTCATAATCCGGCGTTCTTCTCCCTTCTTACTGAAAGCTTCATAAGCAAGAAGTTGAGCCCGATCCTCGGCTTTATCCGGGTGAAAGTTTTCTATCATACCGGAGCTTCTTGCCTCACTGTAAAAATCATTGGCTTCCTCGACAGTCTTGAATTTCCGGCCGTTCATGAGCTTGCTCAAGATCCATAGTTCTTTCTCCAAGGCTCTCCTGTCATAGTTGAAAAAATCGAAGTTTTCATTGCCCTTATCCTTTGATTTATGGCTAGTTTTACTCTTCCCTTGATGATAATCTTTTTTGCTCACAGTCATTTTCACCAGACTGATCTGTTACCGTTAGGTTATTTATAGACTTTATCGAATCAAACTCAATACAGCAAGAAAATATGTGAATATACACATAGAATCAACACCTTGAATTTACGCTCGAAATTGTCTTCAAACATATGGGCTTGAAAACTTCTCCCAAATCAAAGAAAATTCAGAATAGACCGGTTGGGATTTGTTTAAATTTTGGCAATCCCGGAGCTTAAATGTAACGGGATAGAGGGCATGGGCATATATCTAAGAAGTTTAAACATCAGACAGATGATAACTTCCAAAGGTGGATGTTAACATGGTTAACGGAAACCGGAACCTAGATATGTCGCTGTACCCAAATAAACAAGGCTTTCCGAGGAGGTTATTCCATTATAGTAACTTTTACTCCAACAAGTTCTGCCGCTTCCGCCTGCTTCCGGTCCGACGTAACAAGCTCTCCTTCGTTTTCGAGAGCGAATTGGATGAACATAACATCATAAACGGTGATTTTGAGCTTTACAGCCAAGACAATGGCATTGATAGCAAGAGAGTATCGTCCGCAATCAAAACCATCGTTCTGAGCGATTCCACAATATCCCTCAGGTCTTCGAGCGCAACTTCATATCTCATGGCTTTCTTCCATAGGGCATTACCTGTTTCCAGCAATGCAAATCCGAGCGTTGTGCCCGATGATGCGAAATCGCCAGCTTTTTCCCAACCCGACTCGTGAGAAACGTACTTAACCAGGATGGATGAGTCAATGACCTGAATCCCTATCATCCCTAATGCTCTTGGATGCGAAACCTGGCTCGGATGGTTTAACTCTTTCTCTTATTATGGCATCGAGTTTCTCTCTTTGCTGTTGAGCGTTGAGATCGTGCGTCATTTTTCTCACGTATTCTTTGAGTTTCTCGGACGGGTTCACACCACTTTCAACGAGCTTTTTGTAATCTTTGTCATCAATACGTATACTAACTACTCTACTCATGTTTATAGATTGTATACAAATATTAAAACCTTTGATCAACCCGAGCGTGGGGAACAAATTTTTTTAACCTTTTCCTGAACAGTTCTATGATTCTTTGTGATTATAACATAAACCCTCTGTCCTATGTATCTTCTTGGAATATCTGCCTTAACGGATGTTCCGATACTATATTCTGGGTCACAAATAGTAAGAGGGGAAACCACAATTAGGAATCTCAATATGGAGTTTATGAATTCTTTTACTTATTCCATATGTGCTTATATATGATATATGTATTAGTACGTTAAAAATGGATAGACACTTACTAAATCTTCTCAGGGAGAGGATGTTGGATAGGGGCTCACTACAGAAACTGCCGGAAAAGTCGCTTCAGGAATCATTCATATTGAATACCTGGGGAACTAATGCTATAGAGGGAAACACCCTTACTCTGGATGAGGTAACCAAGGTAATTGAAAGTGGCTTGACTGTACCTAACCGCCCGGTGAGAGACTTGATGGAAACAATTCAGCATCATAATGCTTTGGTTGAAGTGGTAAGTGGAAGAATATGTGACGTCAACATGAAAAGTGCATTGGATTTGCATGATACACTCTTCCATGGAATCCTTAGGGACGCGGGAAAGTGGAGAATGGTGAATGTAAAGATAACCGGTTCAAAGTATTCCCCTCCAAGCGTAGAAAAGCTCATTTCTCTACTTCAGGAATGGGAGGAGCATTACAAGGTAATGGAAAGGAATCGCGAAGATGTTTTTTCTCAGGCTGCCGAAATGCACTTTGGTTTTGAATCCATCCATCCTTTCTCCGATGGAAATGGAAGAGTCGGCAGGTTACTGCTTAATATACATTTCATCAATCACAACTGGCCACTTATTCAAATTCTACCTCATGATCGGAACTCGTACCTAGATGCTTTAGAGTCTGCCTATCATAATGTTAAGAACAAATTGAGAGAGTTCCTGGAAACAAATATGGCAAGTTCGCTAATATTTATGCTTGACATGGTAGGATCCAACGAGGACAGGCTATTGACCCTGAACGAAGCAAAGAAAGTCTCCGGTACGGAATACTCGACAAAATATCTGGCACTTAGAGTCAAACAGGGAGAACTTCCGGGAATTAGATTAAACAATAAGTGGAAAACAAGTCCCATGGCCATAAGCCTGTATCGCGAAATAAAAGGCAGGTAGTGGTAATTCATAACTCACTCAAAGTCAGATACTTCCAGCTTTGAATGTTCACCCCACATTCTGAAATCATTCTATTTCATTAAGGTATTGTGAGAGGGCTCTCTGATATTCAGACAATAAGCCATGATTTCCTGAAATGATAAAACTTAGAGGAGTCTTGAGAGACTTCTCAAGTTCACCATACCTAAACAGAGCAATACACAGGAACATCAGGGCTGCGGGTTCGTCATTTTCTTTATACATTCGTCTCAGTATATCAACTGCACTTTCATTTTTGCCAGTAACACTCATAGAACTTCCCATCTGAATTTCAGCTTGAGTTTTCATTATTCCTGAAAGTCCCAATCCTATGGTCGTCTGATGTAGGGGAATTGCCGAAGTCTCCTTACCCATGAAATCCAACACGTTTGCGTATTCGAACAAGTACACGGCATTTTCTCGGTATTCCTCAAAAACTTCTTGGAATTTAGCTAGCATCACTTCTGGATTGTCCCGATGTTTCCAAGCTTACTCTATAATCTTATTCAGATCGTACATTCGTCTCAAGTGAGGAAAAAAAGAGAAATTCCTAAATTCCCATGGTATTAGGCACTATGTCCGCTATCTTCTCAAAGAGTTTCTTCTGTTCTTTGGTCAATTCCTGTATAACGATCTCTTTGTCGAATACTTTGCATTTCAGGTTTCGTAATGTGTCAAATGCCATTTCCACTGATCCGATCTCTTTCTGTACCTCCATATATACTATGAGGGAGAGAAATATGATGAACAGGTATCCCCTCAAAGCCTCTTCACTATGAACCCTGAGAGGAAGCAGCGAAAGATCATCCTTGGAGTATGAGTATGCCTTTTCCACAAACTGTCTTGTGTAATATAATGGAATAAGTTGATCTCTCTCAATTGATTGTGAACTCATGACCTGAACAGCGACAACCTTTACCTATTACACTGAAGGTTCCTGATTTTTCCCGTTAAACAACTCTCCATAACCGATCTTTTTCAGTGTATCCGTGGAAGCGGGCATCAGGTTGAGATACCATGTCTTATGCTCTTTCCCGATGAAATGATCCTCAATGTTTTGATTGTTTCTGCTTTTGTTACCTTCACCAACCTAACGCATCCCCCTGACAATTTTCTCTTACCTAGCTGGAGATCCACTGGATTTCACAATTTCTTCCGGGCTTTCCCTCTTAGCTTTGCTTGCAGCATCCTTGATCATCGAAAAATATGGTTAATTGAATGATGTTTTGGGATTTATTTTTCCAGTTTCTTGCTCCAGAATAATGTGTTATTTGACAGAATTAATCACAGAATCAAGCATTTTATCCACTCTTCCTGCGA
>JAKAUD010000074.1 GCA_021827885.1 Thermoplasmata archaeon
CGCCCTCAAGAACGACATTGAGGCGGATCGGTCTTACCTGAGGGACGACAGGATGCTCTCGTCCTGGATGTTCCTGAATCTTCTATCACTCAATCTCCACTTCCAGATACTGAATATGATTGACGGCAAGTACAGCGTCAGGGATGCCCTCCTGATTCTGTCAAGGATAAAAGTATACGATCTGGGGAAACAGGAGATGCTGGGAAAGATACCAAAGAAGTCAAGGGAACTTGTCGATCATCTGAAGATAGACCTTGACATATTACATAAAAAATGAAGAATTAAGGATTAAATCTAAGAGGAGGCCTTATAACTGTCCTTTCAGTTCTTCTTTTTGATCCTACATCAATTACTGGTGTTCTTTGACCCTAAATAAATCATCCGTTCCGAGCCAGAGGGAACAAGCCAGAGTCTAATTTTGTTTGCAAAAGAAAATATAGTTTAAATCTTGAATAGTGAAAGGCGAGATAAGTAAGGTAAAAATTAGGAACACCGGAAAATTAATGGAAAAGAAATTCTCTAAATTGAGTGTTCTCCTATCAAAATTACATTACCAGATGAGACTTAAACCACCAAAATAGAGAATAAAAATAGAATAAAAATAGTCTACTTTTACGGTGCAGATGTTTCAATCGTAACAAATGTGAATGCTACTGTTTGGTCCATATAGCCGTCACCTGCTAGTGATCCAAGGCCAAAGAACAGGTAGTAGGTGTATGAACTCTGGGGTTCAATCACTGTTCCGGGAGATGGGTAACTTGATGCTCCATACGTCCATCCATTTATTGTACCAAGATTAGATGCGACAAAGTTGAGATTTGCATCCGACGGATCCAGGAATGTTACGTTTGTATTCTGATATCCGGCTAGCGTTGGCGCAGAGGGCGATCCAGCTATCATTCCTACTGTTCCTGTGTTGGTTACAGTTATTGCGAATTCTACGACATCACCTGGTGCAAGATTAGTTATAGTAATAGTTTGGGTAATTGTCTCCGTTCCATCAGACGCACCTGTTATCAAAGGATGTACTTGAGGTAGTTGGGTATTGCTACCATATCCTATTATTACTACACCATGATGTGGCGAGTCTCCTGGCCCTCCGTTTGGACCATTTGGAGATTGTGGAGGAGATGATGGAGATCCAGTTATCGTTAGCTGAGTGTTCTGAGCGTTTGTACTGTACACTAAGAGTGAATCTGAGAAACTGAACGTTCCTGCCGTAGTATTCACGCTTGTGTTTATGGTCCCTGTAAATGCAGAGAATGCCAGCGAGCCACTCATGACCACCAGCACCGGTACCATCATCATTACTAAGAGTTTCTTGTTAAACACCTTTTGTCACCACTTAAGTTATCTTCTTCGGAATACAAACAACTTAGGAAGGACTATTTTAGAAGAATACTCAGTACAAGTTGTATATTCTTGAAGTTCTTAAAATATAAATACGAATAGAAAGAACGCTGACCCCAGGAGCCTAATGAAATATGAGTGTGAGAAGGAAGTCTCTTCTTGTGGGTCGAATTCTTCTTTGACATAGGAATTATTATTTTCCTTTCAAATCTTACAAAAAGCGAACTGAGATCATCCTTCCCGGGATTTCCTATGCTTACTATTTGATGGCTGTTGTATGTCACTGTTTATGGAAAGTGGTAAAACGAGAGAAACTGATTACTAACAGCTAGGATCTAGTTTGAGCCTAAATCGTTAAAATAATATTAGAAGACTTAGGATTATACCCGGTAAATCGAAAAAACTTAGGACCTTTTAGTTTCTTGTAATTTGTTAAAACGGTTTTCAAAAATGAATATTCAGAACCTACTATGGAATGTTGTTTTATTAACGGCGAATGGGAAGCAGATAATGGAAAGCTGGCGATGAGAAAATTAAGAATGACAAATAAATGGAAGGGATTTGTTCAGCTATCGCACTTAACCTACGAATAGCCTGAACGCCAATCAACTGGATATGAAACTCACTGCTTTTTACCAATGTATTATCCCTTTAGAAACTTGGAGTAGAGATTTGATCTTAAAAAATGAGATTAAAAAATTAAAAATAGGAGAATTTCTGCATCTTTACGGACTTGATGTAACGTCTGTTGTCAAAGTTAGAGAAAGGGTTGAATCCTGTAGGCTGTTTTGATTTCCGTAACTGCCAAGCGCGATACTCAAGTAATACGTTGCAGAATCACCTGGCGCCAATGTAACAGGTGGAGTAGAGGTTGGCGCAAAATTGTAGTATGCATAACAGAATCCGGGAACTCCCTCAAGCCACCCAAGATTGGTTGGGCCCCAGTACACTGAGTTATTCACGATCTCCCAGCTGGGAACTGTAGGGTTTGAAACTATTTGTGGCCATCCAACCGTCATACCAACGGTGCCCGTATTCGTGATTGTGACCTCGATGATCACGTAGTCAAGAGGTGCAAAATTTGTTACTTCCACAGTTTGACTTATTGATGAAGAACTTGATGATACTGTTCCAAGATCAAATGGCATTGAACCTGGAGAAGGCCCTCCAACGGTAACCTGGTTGCCTGTTTCGGAACAAGATACTGTCACTGCCGTATTTGTTGCATCAGAGCCGATGAGACTGAGATCCTGCGAAAAGCTAAGAACACCTGCCGTAGTATTCACATTGGTGGTGATTGATCCCTGAAATGCAGAAAATGCCAGCGAGCCACTCATGACCACCAGCACCGGCACCATCATCATTACTAGGAGTTTTTTGTTAAACACCTTTTGTCACCACATGCCTTATCATATCTAGAATACAAGTGCCTTAGGAAGCAGATGTACTTAGATTTTGAATGTATTTATGGTATATACCGCTGCTCCATTCCGTTCAAATAATTTCTTGCTAAGTATTTTGGCATTATTTTCCGGAACGCTAGATATCAATCGTCATTTAATTTTTGAAGCTGGAATCGGAATATGGATGACCTTATCTCCCTTTCTTATGGAAGTTGTCGATCACGATTATTTTGAGAAAAATAAAAATAAATAAAAGAACGGTAGAAAAGTATCTTTACGCACTGGAAGTAGCAACAGTGTTAAGGGTAAGGGTGAAGGATGCTCCTTGCGTAGTTGCTCCCAGTCCAAGACCTATCAAGAGGTAGTAAGTTACTGACTGGCCCTGTTCAAGCGTTGTAGGTGGTGCGTTTCCGAGATATCCGTTACCGTTTCCTATGTTGTAGAGGAATCCAGTTGCGGTCCAAAGACCTCCCCAATGTCCTCCAATGTTGAAGTCAGAGTCTGGAGAGACGGACAGTCCTGCAGGGGAAATTGCTGATGTTGTTAGTGTAGGTACAGGCACAACCATCCCTACAGTGCCGGTATTTGTAATCGTGACCTGGAAAATGACTACGTCACCCGGAGCAAGTCCGTTGAGTGAGATGCTTGTCGTAATTGCGCTGGATGTTGATGATATTGTTCCAAAGTCGTCAGGCCCAACATTGACAGTCCAGCCTATTGACTGCCCATTGTAATTATTATACCCTCCGTTTGTTCCAGTCACCTGATAGTTATATCCGTTGCTCGATACAGACAGAATCGTGTTTTCTGCATTTGACTGTATTAATGCCACGTCCTGCGAGAATGTCATAGTTCCCGCAGTTGTGGTAACGTTTGTCGTGATATTTCCCGTAAAGGCCGAAAAAGCGAGAGACCCGCTCATGACAACCAGCACGGGTATTATCACAGCAACCATCAGTTTCTTGTTTATCACTATTAGTCACCAGATACATTATATAATACGGCATACAAATCGATTAGGAAGAACAAGTAAATCTCAACTGTACTGATTCAAGTTTAGGAATTTTAATTCTCAAGTATTAAATATCAGGTCCAGTGGCTTTTCCTCCTGGATACCCCTGACCCTTCTAACAGAAACGACCCCACTATTCCCAAAGCCAGGACTGAAGCAGCTATCTTGCCATATATCAGAAGATATCCAAGATAGGGGATATGATACGTGACAATTCCAACGACCTCATTCCCCGGTACCTTTGCAGGGTCATCCACGGGGTTGGCAACCCCCCTTGTTCTGAAATATAGAGACCCGTTTTCAGAATATATTCCCACGACCATGTGCGCGTATAATGTTCCTTTGTCCCAAGGTGCGTGGAATTCTATGATGTCTCCGACCTTCACATCTTGGGGAGGAACAGGGTTTATTATCAGTAATGACCCTGGAGTAATAACCGGATACATGCTACCAGTTGGGTCTGCCTCAATTGTGTGAAAATAGTATCCTCCCGCGGACATCACTGCTAATGCCAGAACAATGGTAGCAAGGGCTATGTCTGCCTTCCTTACCTTCCTGGAATTCGTTATCTTCCTCTTTGACTTGAACAGTTTCTTAACCGAAGGAGTCTGCCCTATGGTAAAATAAGTTATACTGAAAATGATGGATATTGCCAGAATCTCCCATACAAGGTTAAACAGGGCATTCACGTTCTCTGAAATGCCCAAAAATGAGAGGATTGAGTACAAAACGAAAAAAATGGTTGGAGACAGAAGTTTTCTTCCAGAGACTATGTAAAGGAACGAGATGTATATTCCAAATGTTACATCGAATCCTAAGTTGAACAAGAGGATCCTAGATATCGACTGAATACTGTAAGGGAAATATACGGGGGTAATGGTGAGGAAATACATTATTCCAGCCAATATTGCTCTACGGAAACTGTTCCTCCTTCCAGAGTCAAGAGGAATAGAAAACGTCAAGGGTAGAAGGGTAAGCGAGAACAAGAGACTATAGGCAATGCTCTCCACGAAATCAATTGAGTAAAAATGTAGATGAAATGTTTTAGTGATTACGGGAGGAAGAACAAGCATAATTGCAAATATTAAAAAGAAGACAACTGAGTAAAAAGCTTTCGAGTCCCCCCTGTATTTCGAGATAAAGAATACAATTGAGGGTAGAAATACCAACAATGGTACCCATGTGCTCACTTTAAGAAAATATGTCATCTGCCATGACAGGATGTAAATAACCAGGAGCAGCCATGTCTTCTTCATGTATTCTTTAACTCCGCGTAGTACTCCGTTCCTCCTAGCTCAATGAATACTTTATCTTCAAATATGAACAGTGGCCTCTCCGTAATGATAGACATCTTAACTATGTCCTCTGACTTCGCCACTCTTTTTGCATCCTTCGAAGGGCCGTTTGCGAGTTCCACCAAGATATCTGCGTACTCCTTCCTGAAATCTGCCACTCTGTCCTTCTTCCTCTTCATACCGATCAAAGAGAGGGCGGCTACCCCTATACCTACAGGTATAAGGACGAAGGAGAATTCTTTATCCATAGGTAGGAATGGAGGGTCTCCAGTCATCTCATTTCTTGTAACTTTTAACACATCCGCTGCAGTGCTATTAGGGCCGGTCACAACGTATTCGTTGTTGGTAGTGTTGCTAATCGTGAGGTTAGAATTCGAAACAAGAGACCCTACGTAACAGGAAAGAATCATTTTGATTGAAAAAATTGAACTCTTTGACTGATTGAGCTGACTGTTGATAATTCCTGCCTCGGTGAAATTTTCGATAGGGCTAATGTTCATTTCCATACTCTTAGACTGGCCTGAAGTGACAGGTTCGCTCCATGATTTCTGATAAACTAATTTCGACCATTCAGGGTAAGTTGAGTTAAGAATGACATAGTAGTATACAGAAATATTTGCAGAACCTTTAGATGAGCCTGAGTAGTTGAGAGTTACGGTATCAAACATCCCTCTGGTTATATTCGTGAAAACTACCGGTGGGTTTGTGAGTGTCACGTTATCGCCATAAAGCAGGTTATTATTGAGTTGGACCCTCAGACCAAGGGAACAGCTTAACATATCTGTACCTATAACGACCGATTCAATCCTTGGCCTCGGCTCAAGAAATACTATTGCTCCAGATGTCATTAGAGCGATTCCTATAGCAATGGCAATAACTCGAAGTATGGTTGCGACCTTCTTTTTTTTCTTTTTTTCACTGGATTGCTTCATTCCTTCCACCCCACGATTAATGTGGAAGTAGTTCTTCTTATCCTAAATGAGGACATTTATCACCACTCCCAGGATGTCCACAGCAATCAACCAATATCACTCCCTGTTCACGATATTCAAGCAAGTGATTCCGAAGGATCATACGATTTCAACCTCGTGATACGCCTACTAAGCTGGGCAACAATTATCAAAATGGCGCCCACAAGCGGAGCCATAGAACTCAGGATGATCGTGTTAGTCTGCGCAACATAATTGAACGGTCTGAATAGGTAAATTGCGAGCACAGAGTACTGTGTCAGCGACACCATTACCCCCCAGACAACAATTATTCCAGTAAGGGTGGAAAATAATGCTTGTATGGTGGACATGTTGTCACTGATATCGTTTATGCGAACTAAATAGGCGTCCAGATCGTCTATTTCTCTTGCTGCATCGTCAGCTATCCCCTCTATCCCTTTTTCTATGTGGCTTCCATGTCCACCAATTCTATCTACAAGCTCCTCAATATCCTCGCTGGTTCTGCTTGTACCGAAGAACTGAACTATCTTCTTTACAAACAGAACCTTCATTGTGTTGGTATTCGAATCGGCAGACTCACTCAGGCTGTTCACGTATTTTCCAGTCTCTCTCTTTATCCCCTGATATGCAACAAGAGTAGCAATCAGGATTATAGTCGGTACTGATATGGCCAATAGAAAGTTCATTCCATCCTATATTCCGTATTTCCTGAGATACATGAGCGCTTCTGAGCCGGACTGAGTGATAGAATATTTTGTTACGGATTTCTCCACCTCTGTCTTCACGTATCCCTTCTTTATGAGTTCATCTATTATCTTAAGGCCTGACCTGTAATTCAGATTGCACTTGTATATGATGTTCGTAATCCTACTCCCCCTGTCGTCGAGAAGCTCCATTATATCCACCATGACGCTCAGTCTGTCCCTCCTCTGCGACGCAAATTGTTTTCTTGTTTCACCTCTTTCCTCTTGGACTACCAAGGGGCCAATATTCTGTTCCGGAGGTTCAGAAATTATGACCTCCCTGATGGGAATGATTCCCTTTTGACCTAGAGAGAACCTATGTTTCTGGACACCCTCATCTGACGGATCGATCACAAACATCGTTGGAATCTGAACATCCACTTTCATGCTCATTATCATAAGTGCTTCTTCCAAAACCACCCCTTTCTTACTAGAATTGTCAAGCACTACGAACTTATCCCCCTCTCTGTTGTACCCAAGATAGTCAACATAATAACACAGCTGGCTGACACCAAAAATAACAACTTTTCTGTCGATGTTCCATATAGACGAATCGACGAACAATGTCCCCGATTCCATACGGAGACCGTTTTCCGACATATTGTCATATTGGAGCACTTCTCTCCCCTTTTGTGGCTCATTCCTTCATTTTGCCATTTCATTTAAATCTTATGAATCTCGAATAGTTATGTTCCGTAGATGCTTTATTCTTCGGGTTAAAAACATTTCGTAAGAATTTGTTCGTATTTTGATTACTAAGGAACGTTTTGTATTCAGTGTCACGAACATTATATGTTATGTATAATAGAACTCACCAGAACTTAAATATACCTGAGATGATTTATCGTGGTAAAATTATATGAAATACTGACTTTTACTATCTACCATATTTTTATCTGGATATCTGTTAACTTTTTGTCTTTGAAGTTTTCTTTTCAGCCATAGTGGTTATTAATTGGGTTATAGTTGACATTGGGTACCTGAATAACCTTCCTTCATAACTTCGCTGCTCCACGATTATCGCTGATTTGTGGAAGTTGTTTTTCAAGAGCTGAAACCTTCATTTGTGATATGATGGACTCTAACCGCCAAAAATTATGTTCTGGTAGGTTCCTTGCTGAAGGCGATACTCTTCTAATGTTAAACTTTGTACCTTATCTGTTAATGAGACTAAGCTATACACCCACTTGCATCTATCACAAGTTATCAAAATTTATATTTATACAAGGTTTGGGAGTTAGAAGTGCATACACTAAAATTTGGGAAAGAAAAATAAAAAAAATAAAACTGACCTAGTAGATACTCAATATTTCTTGCGAGTGTTCATCATTGCAACTGCAGAGAACGCAACCGCAATTACTGCCAGAACGAGAATCACGATTTCCAGAATAAACAACATACCTGATGGGAAGGCAGTTGAACGTGTGTTAGCTGTTATCGTGCCGAGGCTAGTCTGAATCGTTGCTATTCCGTTTGACACGCTCGTCACATTTCCAGTGAATGTTCCCAGGTCTGTCTTGATCGTCGCTATATTCCCGCTGTTGAGTGTAACTGTAGCATTGATGTTATTGATTGTAGTACTGAATACACCTACTGCAGTAGAGATCTTTGCTGTGTCTCCGTTGAGAGCAACTACTGTGGAATTCAAAGAGCTTAGTGATGTTGTAACTTGCCCTAGAGTAGTATGGAGTGTTGCAACGCCTGAGTTTATTGATGTCACTGTTGCGTTTATAGTCTTGAGTGATGCCTGCATTGTACCGAAAGCAGTCGTTATCTGGGCAACGCTATTCTGGATGCTTGTGACGGATGCGTCCAGCTGAGAGATTGGTACTGACAGGGTTGTGTTTATGTCAGTTTCAAGTTGTGCAATCTGTGATTGCGATATTCCAGTTACCAGGGCACCATTTCCAGATACTAGTCCGAGGTAATCGCTCTGTGATCCCGTGTATGCAAGGTTTACCGTTCCATATCCAGTTGTTGGTGCAGTAGTACCGATAGAATAAGAAACAGGCTGTACTTCGAAGGCAGTTACTGTAAGTTCAAAATACGATCCTGGAATGTCATTCGGCATCACAAAGGAGCCTGTTATTGTACCGCTGTTGGCGCTACTATACGTTGCTTGCACTGTCTGATAATCTGATGAGTTAAGCTCGATTGTTGCGTAAGTTGTTGGAAGCCCTATTGCAGTTGCACCTGTAGGAAGGGTCGGGGCAGTGAAACCAGTGGCTGTGAACATGACTAATTGCCCGGGGAAAGCGTAGTTGCTGTCCGTGACTAGTGTCAGGTCAGGATTAGAAGTTACAGTAAACAGTGCAGACTCCACGGGAGTGGTGGATCCGGCTGGAACCACTGTAACTGTGTGAGTTCCAGGCACTGATGTTGGTACATCAAACGAGTCCGTCCCAGCAGCTAGATTTGTTCCAGTATCAGTACGTTCAAGCGTTGACCCGAAGAATACGTTGTAGTAGCTCTGCGGTACAAGTCCCCCTGCCTTTATGTAGATTGCAGTTCCTATTGGACCGCTGTAAATTTGAGTCGTTCCAGATGAAGTTGTAAGAAGAGTGAGATTAGCAGTTACCGTGTATGAGGAATAGACGAAATATGTCTGCCCTCCGCTTGAAAGTTCAGTGAAGACGGAATATATTCCTGCGGGGTTGCTCGTTCCGGTAGATATCTGAACTGCAAACGCACCATTTGTCAGGCTTTCTGTTCCCTGCAATTGCGGCCCTGCAAAAGTGGTGTAATAGAGTTTAGGATTCTTGTTGTAGTAGTCATTGCCTACTACCTCGAAATTGCCTGCAGTGCTTAGGGGTATTACTTGCAGAGTCCCCGATGAATAGGATGTGCTCTGAGTTGATATCACTACATATTGGGTTGCAATGCTACTTGAATATGTAGCACCGGAATATGTGATGTTAAGGTCCAGGGCGCCCGACAGATAAGGCACGGTGAAAGTGCCACTGAATGACCCTCCGCTCGCGTATATCCGT
>JAKAUD010000137.1 GCA_021827885.1 Thermoplasmata archaeon
AGTTCCACTCAGCTTTTTGTGCTGATCTAAAGTAAGCAAACCTAACTCTGCATATCTTCTTAGCATTACGGATTCATTGAGTTTCTCCGTTAAGTATGCATAGATCACTACCTGATACATAAATGAAACAAACAAAAGGATATTGCCTCCTTCTTTTTTAAACCCCTTATTCCTTGTCCCTTCAAGAGCAACCATGTTCAGGAACTGTAAGTACCTGTCATAATACGAAGGAAATAACGCATCTATTTTAGTCCAATTCTCTTTTTTCTTTATGGTCGAAAGCATTTTCTGACGATAGTTGTTAAGCTTGCTAATAGTCTCATCCAAGCTATCTCTTGTGAGTTCGTTCCTTTCTTTCTCCGAAAGCTCCATCATAAACTGGTTAACATACTCAAATCGATTATCTAAGGTCTCAAGTTTTGCTTCAAATCTATCTACCATCTCTTTATCAGGTTTTTTAAAACTGACTTCCGAGTTCATAAATTCGATAATGAAATCTGCCAATGAAAGATAGAGATTCGTATTTCCTTTCATGTAGTCATTTATAAGATTCCTAACAGTATTTTTGTCATAAATGTGGTTCTTCCTTAACTTCCTCTCAATTGAATGGAGCGGAGTAGGTACTATGAGACTACTGCAAAATTCATTGTTGGTCATCATTATCATTACTCTGCCAGATATTTGCTTTATGTAAATATAGATTGCAGTATATTAAGTTTTTAAAGAAGCGTTTCAAGAGTTTTAATGTACATTCGCTCACACTCATCTCCACATCTCAAAAGGGGAAGTTTTCACCACGAACGTTAAAATAATTATCATTGATCACTTGTACATAAAAATTAGCGGAAGAAAATTTACCGTGACATTACTAACTAATCCATTATTGATTACCGAAGTGCTAATTCCCATGGCAATTATATGAGGTTGTGACTATAATTATTTTTGTAGGAATATATCCCTTAAAATACTGGGTATTGTGACATTCATGGCGTATGTAGTAATTTACTTATATGCAGGATGGTGTTAAGATGGCGCATTCTATCCGATAAACATGATACCTTTTTTATTCATCCATCCACATATAAGCGCCATAGACTTGCGGATAAAGGAACAGAGATGTTGATGAATGGTTCATCTTCCGGCACATACACCGATGAACTGATGGATTATGCTAATGGCATAGGAAATGGGCGAATGTAAATGCCAACAAATTGATATGATATATCCTTTACAATTAGCCATTCATTCATTATTCCCAGTATATTTTAGGTTTTAAACACTGGATTTTACTCATTCCCACCGAGATTCGTGACAAATCAGTAAGAGAAAATTCACCGTGCTACAGTGTGTCAATCCATGGATAATCGCCATAGCGAATCACGCCAATATTGAGTGCGTGAATCTAACCAATTCCCTTATTATCTGCATCCACTCTATTGATCTTTCCTCAGAGTTGCAGGGGAGAATCCCTATGATGCTGGATTCCACCGAAATGATTACAACTAAATGGGCAAGAAAGCCACTGAGCTTGCGATGTGGATGAATTGCGACACGATTATATTGATTCATGTAATAGAAATCCGAAGTAAATCCATTGGATAAGTCCTAAAAAATGGCATGATGGCGATTGCTTCTATGAAATCCTCTATAAGAGGTTGGGAACGTCTCTGTGTTCCGGTTAGACATGATGCAGATAAAGACGTATCCTGATTGCACGTAGACAGGGATGCGTGCAAAGGGAGCACTGATACCTCTAAAGAGGCAACGTTGAAATCGGCAGCGACCTTAAGACTCGGTAATGGGTTCTTGCGAAACCGTCCAGACCGTGAGGTATGAAGGCGAAAGGGAAGCAAAAGCAAGAACCTCCAATCCTTTAGGATGGAGAGTATGTCAGAATGCCCTTGTGGGAAACTAATCCTGATTTTAACAGGATTGATTGGCCATTATCATATCAAGTATGCAAGTGTGTAGTGCAAGATTGTTCGCCAGACAGAATACCATGCTGATGACCCTGGATCATTGCAACAACGTATAATGCCATAAATAGGAACATGTTATTTTGGTTCGTGTGCAACATTTGGTGGCATGGGGCCTTGCTGCGGGGCGAAAATCAAGCAGAATCTGTATTATCATTATTTATTCAGAATAGAATCACACGGAAGAGTATAGGCAATTTAGTTCCACTCTCCCATAAATCACTAAAATGATGATAGGGAAGGCAATTATGGGCTGGATGTTGTTATGGTGGCAAGGATGAAACGCATTGCAAACATTAAGCGTTATTTGATCTGGGGATCTGCTGGCGCATTTCTATTTGTTTTAGAACCTTAACATCGCAAATTTTAGGGAATAGGATTCCATAATAACATAATTCTTACACACTTCTCGGCATTCTGTGGTACAAAGATTTATTTATCACTAATCCCTATAGGGATTAGTGGAAGACTGGGTAAAGAAGATAGTGGAGGAGGAAAGGAAGAAGCGAAATATTCCCCTGGAAGCAAAACCCCTCAACGGGAACTATTATCTCTATCACTCAACATCAAGGTATGATCGCAACAGCAAGAAGGCAGTCAAGGTTTCCGATTATATAGGAAGGATTACCCGAACGGGCATAATCGAGAAGGCAAAGGAGATCAGGTCAATATATGAATACGGCAATTCAGCCCTGGTATATTCGCTGTCAGGAGACATGATTGCAAGGCTGCAGAAATATTTCCCTGACAGGTGGCCTGATCTATATGCGCTATCTGTGGTGAGGCTCATGGATTCGGTTCCACTGAAATCCGTGAAGGATCGGTGGGAGAAACTCCATGTTTCAAGGGAGATCAAGGCTCACCTGTCACAGAACACGCTCACTGACCTTCTCATGGATATCGGATCAGACATGGGCGCACAGATGGATCTTTTCCAGTCCCTCATAACAGAATCAAAGAAGCTTGCATTCGACCTGTCAAGCATATTCTCCAGATCAGTGAACCTGAACGTTGCCGCGAAGGGTCACAATGCGGATCACATATACCTGCCGCAGATAAACATGGCGCTGGCATTCGATCTCGATCAATACCGGCCGGTTTTCCTCAAACCGGTAGAGGGATCGGTGAGGGACGTGAAATCTCTTAGGAAGGTGCTTGAGGAGATCAATTTCGACGGTATTCTTGTCCTTGATACGGGATTCTCATCGCACGATCTGGCTGAGATCATGCGGATGGATATGAGGTTCGTAATGCCTCTACGCAGGAACCAGGAGATAATAGATTATGGCATGGATCTGAACTCCAGCTTCGTATATCGTGACAGGGGGATCAGGTCAGGATTCCTGAACAGGGATGGCCTAAGGATATACATGTTCCAGGACCAGATGCTCATGGCGGAGGAATCATCCACTTTCATAAAGATGATTGCGGAAAAGAAGAGGACACAGAGGGAATTCGATACCGAATCGGCCAGGTTCGGGAAGATATCAATCCTGTCCAACGTAAGAGACGATCCTGAGATGATATACAATCTCTACAAGCAGCGTGAAGAGGTGGAACAGGCATTCGATGCCATGAAGAACGAGCTTGAGAATGACAAATCATACCTGAGCAATGACGATTCGCTCAGGGGTTATTTCTTCATATCTTTCCTTTCCCTTTACCTGTATTACAGCATATTCGTCCTGATCAGGGCTGCTGATCTAACCAGCAAGATATCCGTGAAAGATGTGCTCCTGAAATTCTCAAAGGTATACAAGATAGTCAGGGGAAACAAGGAAACACTGAGCGAGATTCCTTCAAGCGTTGAAAAGATAGACGAGATGCTTGGAACAAGTATATTCCCTAAAAAATTGCGGAGTTAAGGTTTAGAATACTTATTATTTTACCACTTTGTGATGATAAGCTCTAATTCTTTTGGCTTAACCCTAGCTATTTCAATATTTGGATGGCTGTATAGCAGGGAAATCTTGTTTAATAAGAAGAGACTTTTCGCTATTAGATTGGGTAATTCTGAGAAATTATCAAATTACAAGATACATGAAGATCTTATTGAGAAATATAAAAATTTAACTAAGGGAGATTTTATGATCTATCTGTTCTCGTCGTTTGGCAAAGCGCGTAAACCCCCATTCTTCACGTCATCAGAAAATGAGCAAGGAATTCATTTGCACGAGGGCTTAGCCAGTATCCTAGAGGATAAAGAGCATGAGGCACTAATTTTACATGAAATATATCATTTGGCTCATAGAGATGCACATGAAAAATATTTTCTTACACAGTGCTTTGCGATTTTTCTTGGCGTTCTCAGTTTGTCTACGTTAGATGTCATTCTCTACGGAATACGTTTCTTGAATATCATGCTAATATCAGTTTCTCTTTCAGGAGCGCTTTTGTCACTATTATTAATCAAAATAAATGCCTGGTATTCGGAAAGGGCAGCTGGCTTCTTTTCCGGGAAACAGATGAATACAAATTCGTATATTATCTCTGTTCTTCTCAAGGTTTGTGAATTCAAACTGGAGAATTGCTGGGTGAAGAATGAAGCGAGCCTGAGAGTTAAGTGCCAGAAAAGGATAGATGCATTGGAGAGAAAAGTGCCTTCAATTGATACTCAATGATTTCCTGGGCGGTACCTTTACAATCCCTGCATGCCTTCTATTTCTATCCGATTTGTCACGTTCATTGGTATCTTCTTCATGAGAGATCTACATAATATCTATAATTCATGAACAAACCTTTCGATAAATAGTAAATTCAGGCATTTCAATAATATCTAAATGTCAGGGTATTAGTATTCGGAGATACTGATACATCACAAAAATTATTTAAGCAATAATTGTTGAACTGAATAATGGGCAAAGACATAATATATTATGCGATAAGGAGAATGCTCTACATAATTCCAAGTTTCTTTCTCCTTACTATTGTCATATTTATTTTCCTGTATCTGATGCCACACCAGATATTGGAAAGTGAGAGATTTTCAACATATTATGCCGCAACGCCATCTCAGCTGAATCATGCTTCTTTGGTTATGGGGTTCGGGTTACCCATTCCGGTTGAATATTTATACTTCCTAAAAACTCTATTACTGGGAAGGTGGGGTTACTCATTGATAACATTTGGGGCGAACCGCTCTCTTGTTGTCTATTATGGGGGAACAGTCACAAACGCTCTCTCTATTTTCCTGCCTTATAGCATTACTCTTCTATTGATCTCTCTCACAATTGTCATCCTGATGGCCATTCCTGTTGCCATTAAATCTGGCATGAAACCTTATACTATGGGTAGCAATCTTGAAAGACTATTTTCACTGGTTACATATTCATTTCCAGTATTCTTTACCTCTCTTCTTCTGCAGTATCTTTTTGGAAAGGGTGTAATCAATGGAAACCCGTTCGGTATATTTCCTGTAACTGGTGTAGGAATAGATTCAACTCTCATTAAGCTTCAATCCACCTCGTGGAGATCATGGATAATATTTGGGAATAATACTGTTCCAGTAACATATCCTACCCATTTTATTCTTTTAGATTCACTGATTCATGGAAATATGATTTTATTTGACGCTCTGGTTATGCATTTGATCCTCCCAATTACAGCACTTGTTCTTGGATCACTCGCTATTGTCATACGGATTATAAGATCTTCAGTGGGGGCGACTAGAAACGAGGTGTATGTTTCCACAGCAAGAGCAAAAGGGGTTCCGGAAAAGAGGATTATAAGAGATCATATCAGGAAGAATGCAATGATGATTTCCATTCCATCTTTTACTTTCCTGATACCAACTATGATCGGCGGCCTCGTGGTTGTGGAGATCATCTTTGGTTACTACGGAATTGCACTTTTCTTTGCGTATTGTATTTTGCAGGATCAAGTTTATGGTGTCTTTTACGTGATTTTCGTTTTGGCATTAATATCACTGATCGCAAACGTGGTGATTGACATTATTTATGCATCAATAAATCCCAGAATTAAAAGAAAGATGCGTTGAGTTTTCAGAAAGATTGTTTCTCAGCTAATATGATCTCATTTTTGGATCTAGAATTTCCATAAGACCATCAGAGAGCAGCGAAAATCCCATAATTAATAGTAACAGGAATAGCCCTGGAATAAAAACTGCCCACCAATATCCCGATAACAGCAATGTGGAGGCAGGCGGCGGAGTAAAATAAGGATAGCCTGCCAGTATTATTACACCAAAGCTCTGGAACCCGTTAATAGCATTTCCCAACTCGGGATAATACCCTACTTTTGACATCGCTCCTGGGAAAAGAAAATTCACTGTAGCTATGATTATAATCACAGTTGAGAAGTCAATGGACATCCTTACAAGTATAGGGGTCATTGCATTAGGAATGAGATGGCTTATAGCTATCCTAAACTTTGAGGCACCTGAAGCTATTGAGGCTTCGACATAGTTCATGCTCTTTACCTGCAGGATTGAGTTTCTCATGAGTTTCGCATAATATGACCATAAAATGAATGAAATGCCAAGGCTAAGGTATAGAAATGAGAATCCTATTTCAAAGGCAAATATCATCGCTCCAATGAGGATTGGTATTGCCATGAACGTGTCTGTGATCCTCATCAAAATATGATCAGGAGATTCTGAAGGATATACTGCTAACAAACCTATCGATATCCCAATAGAAGAACTGATCGCGATAGTCAAAAACGCGTAGCCAATATCAATAGGAAGAGATGCAAGAAGAACGGGTAATATCGGTATCTGGTACATGCTTGTCCCTAATATACCATAGATTCCATTGGAGAGTGTTGGAGGGGTCGGGAATTTAAAATAGTTGCTGGAATTGGTAAAGGAGAAGAGCGTGAAAGTGTTACTTACTCCTAGATATTCAGGGTATACCATATCTAGAATTGAGAAGAAAATCATTATTGATACAATTGTAAATCCAGCAAAGAACGTTTTCTTTTTCATTGCTAATTTCATAAAATCGATTATGGTTGTTTTGATTCCCATAATTCTTTTTATCAGAAGCGATCCTGTCTTTTGATTGGTCCCAGGTTCATTCATTCTTTGCTGTATTGGATTAATTCATTATTAAGTTTGGGCAACTACCGACAAGAGGCAAGTGAATTGCTATAGAGAGGTATGATTTTATTGTGTCTTTTATTCAAATAGTGTAATGCTGAAAAATCGTCACAATTTCATTCTTTTCTTATAAATTCTTATAGATGCATAAATTGCAATAGGGATGGCCAATAGTGTATAAACCACAACATTATAGATAAATATAGAGCCAAACGGATCATATGGAACATTGTTATTGTTTGCATTAGGAATTGGGTAGTGATTACTTGGGGGACTTACTGCTTTCAATATGTTTGATCCTAAGAGTGTATAGTTAGTATAACAGAAAAAATAGCCAGATGCAAGCTTATCGCTCCTTATAACTAAACCAGTTCCATTTTCAACACAGTATGAATATGAGACACTTGATGACACAGTTTGGTTCCAGAAATAGACATTTATTATCATAGAATTAAAACGAATATATCGATTAGTAAAGTTGTGAACTTTTGAATTATTCCCTATTTCACTTATAAAATTTTGATTATAAATTGGAAGTACATTTGGTTGACTGGTTAGGTTTACTGTGTAATTCTTCTGAAACGAACCTGTATTTGGCGGCGAAGCTGAAGGATTCATATCAGTTGTAAGAAGGTTATAAACAATTGTATTAGAGCTATTATTATAACCAGATATTGTGTAATTCCGGTAATTAAAGTTATTTGAGGGGGGACCGTTATAATCAAGTAATTCAGTGGTGTGAATATAACTTATTTTGTCGCCAACTTTAAATTCGTTCTTCTGTGTAATATTGTAATTTGAAGTTGTTGCCGAAGACATTATTGAAATTGTTGGGATAATTACCATTAGCAAGGAGAGAAAAATCGCTATCCAAAATTTGGGACGGTTGCAATTCATATTTTAATATCGCCCTCTATATATCATTATGAAAATTTGTCTTAAATAAGTTATTGTATTCGATGATAGTATACATGAATTGCTGTAATTTAGAAAAGATCCTGTATAGCTCTAAATTGCCTCCATTTCATATATTTTCTTCCAGTGATCCAATCCTCATTTTTGTCTATTGTCAATAGCGGTTGAATATTTTCCACCCATACTTAGATTTTCTTCCATTTTCATTTCACTTCGTTCATATTAATATTGTTCAGCTTCTTTCTCTCCCTCAGCCTGTAGGAATCTCCCCTTATATTCACTACAATGCAATGATGAAGTATCCTGTCAAGAACGGCTGATGCCATTACTGAATCTCCAAGAATCTCACCCCATTCCGAGAATCCCTTGTTTGATGTGTATATTGTCGAATGCTTCTCATACCTCGATGATACGAACTGGAAGAAAAGATTCGATTCTTCCCTTTTCAATGGAAGATATCCTATTTCATCAACTATCATTACAGGAAACCTGGAGTATGTTGCCAGACGATACGACAATTTCGAGGAGAGGAAGCCCTTCCTCAATGCCTGGACAAGCTTCACCGCTGTAGTATAATATATCGATATTTCTGAATAATCTGCCTGCATTCCCAGCGCAACGGAAAGATGTGTCTTTCCAACGCCCGGTGGTCCCAGAAATACAATATTCTCATTGCTGTGGATGAAGCGCTTGGTCATGAGGTCATCAATAACCTTCCTGTCGATGGATGGCTGGAAGGAGAAATCAAACTTGACTTTCGGATTATAAATTAGTGTAACCAGCTATATTTCAGGATGAATGTAAAAATATTGTTTTTATTCTGCAATCTTGGCTTCTCCTGGCAAATATATTATGTCAAGTATATCGTCCTCCATCTTGTATGAAGCACCACATTCCCCGCAGGTTAAATCCGGCCCGTGATTTGGCAGCCCCGTGCCGCAACGAGGGCACTGCAATATGTCCTGTATTGCGGGAAGTGACTCTTTAAGAGCACCATTCTTTTGCAACAGGAAGAAAGTTGTAGGAAACACCGAGAATTTGTTAAAGATGCTTCCTATAGCAAGAAAGAATTTCATGGGTAGAAATTTCATGAAAGAATAGTCTTCAAGGCCACTTGATATTCTCGTGCATTCCGTAAAGCCATTAGTTTCGAAAAGATGCTGTGTGAATTTCCGTTTGTGCGCAAAGGTTGAGAAGGAAGCAGGAAAAATTTGTGATGTGTTCTCACGTGAGAATGTTACGCTCTTCAGTTTAAGAAAAGATGGATTCTCATTGTATGCATGGTGCTTGATGTCGTCAACAAGAGTGGCTAAGGACGGTTTGGGATTCACTGAAATTATTAAGAATCCCCTTGGCACTATTACCCTGGAAAGTTCTCGTATGACCTGAAGAGGTTGTGATGCAAAATTGAAGACCCTGATCATGACGATGGATGAAACTGATGAATCAACAAAAGGCAGGTGATAAAGGTTGGAAGCGATAAAAAGAGCGGTTCAAGCGACATTTCAGTTTCTGGCTTCCAACAAGAATGATTTGTTGATATCGGCTCCAATATATTCCCCAAAATATTTCTGCACAATTCCGGTGAGTCTTCCGTTTCCGGTACCTAATTCAAGTATCCGTCTGCAGTCCGATTTTTTAACATTTGCGAGCGGGAATTCCCCTTTCGCAAGATAGGGATGAAAGCGAGCCTATGGCGGAAATAGATGGTTGATTTACTACAACCTTCTAATCACATTACTCAAATCATGCAATAGATAGGCCTTAT
>JAKAUD010000084.1 GCA_021827885.1 Thermoplasmata archaeon
ATGTTGGTGAACGAACAATAATGGCAGAAATACCGAAGAAAGTCAGGGAACTCGCAGAAACCCTTGGGCTGAAACCTGAACTGTTCCCTAAAAAGGTTCCGAGTTAAGGATTCAGGGGAACAAAGAGGACATACAGGTTCGCAACATTGGAATCGGTGAGGAAGGGCGAGAGGTTTGCCCTTGCCGTCATGAAACGTGACCAGCTGGATGGCATTGACGGTTCAGGGGAGGTGAACACACTGCTCAGGCATGCAATATCCCTTGGAGTGAAAATAAACATCGTACTCATTGACCGTGGATATCTTGCAGCAGACATATTCAACAGGATCGAATCACTGAACCTGAAATACATCGTTCCTGCGAAGGACAATTCCAAGACTTTACGATTCAAGTCCATGGAGATGAAGCATTCAGACGGTGGTTTCTCCTATTTCACCGTGAATGACACAATATCATCCGGCAGTGAAGATGCAGGATCCATATTCGTTCATGTGGTATATTTCCCTGGAGACAGGAAGCATGACTTCTCTTTCTATACAAATATCGAAGTGAACGAAAAGAATGTCAGGGAATTGGCCGAGATATATCGTGAAAGATGGAGCATTGAGAATGGATACCAGGAGAAGGCTGACACAAAGGAGAAAACACATTCACCTGATATGGGTGTCAGATATTTCCTCTTCTTCCTTTCGGTTCTGCTGTACAACCTGTGGATTCTGATCAATCTTATCAGGCTCAGATCCGGATGTGCATGGATAACACTGATGGATTTCCTCATAGCCATGAGCAGGGGAAGATGGAGGATCATCATGAACGATTTTGGATAATCATAAACCAAAATTCATGAACAGATTGAAGAGGGAGAAAGAGAGAGAGAAGCCATAGCTTGAGCTATGGCTTCAGTTTGACAAGAGATCTATTTTGTGTGTGGTATTCACCAGTTTCGGTAGTAGAATTAGCTACAAACCTCCCTGTCAAGAGATAAAACGGCATTCAAATGTGGCAAATGTGTGTAAAGATGCCATGACTAAGTGCCGGCTTTCAACACATGCGGAGAGTCTGTTGTATAGCTTAACCAAATCCACACAATTCTTTTCTCAATATTTTATCCATTTCAACAAACATGCTTTTCCTTTGTAATCTCCCTGTTGAAAGCAGAGATGATATGTACTGGAAATTCCGCGATCCACTTTCTGAACGGATTGTCCCGATGATCTTCTGTATCACCACATGCCCTCTTATTGTCTGCTCTGCAGGATTGTTTGACGGTTCCATACCTAGATGTAAGAAACAGGTAAAGGATGGGTGTGGGTGGCAATGTCTAGAATGCAATAAGCAAATGCGCATCTTCGATCTTGCGAAGGAATGGATATGATGGCCTCCATTGACTGCTATGAATTGAAAAAGGATCAGAAGAAACTCTTTGAGAAAATAGGTATAATAGTGCCTAATAGCATGGGAATTTAGGAATTCATAATCAGTGTATTTTCCTCTCACCTCCGATCGTTTCGTAAAAATCTGTCAGCGTCTGTGCCAAGAGGTCTTCATCGTTGAGATTGATGTTTGCAAAAGCTACTCTGTGTCCTCCTATCCTTAGCTCATTCTCAAGAGAACTCTGGAGATTGGAAATTCTATTCGCTGCATATTTTGAGCCGCGAACATAATGACACTGGTCTTCTTTGCAGCCAACCACTAAGACCCCTCCCAACCCCTTGATAAGTGCTTCTGATATCCATTTCATATTGACTGAACCAGCGCAGGGAACAGGGATTATTCTATAGTTGGCCGGATACCTAAAACCATGGGATACCATTTTTTGAAGCAGTGGATAAGCATCATTCTTACACAGAAATGCGATGATTAGTGTGTTCTCTTTTGGCTGTGCACTCTTTGAAAGAATGGAGATCCAACCATTTACTAGAGAGGGATTGATTGTGATCAGAGATATAGCTTGATCGGGACACGCGCCCATGCAGATTCCGCAGGCCTCACAACCAGCGGCGGAAACTTCAGGGTATCCCTTTTCATCAATATAAAGTGCATTATGAGGACACTCTTCAATGCACCTCTTGCAAACTTCGCATTTCACCCTGTCTATTTGGGCATGTGCGTTAGTGGATTTTCTGTTGATGTAAGTGCAAGCCTTCATGGCGGCACCAAGGGAGGTTGTTATGGAGGAAGAGACGTCTGATGGTGCCAATGATGAACCTGCGAAATAGATACCATTTTTTTGTGAAAGATAGGGGTTACACTGGATATGGTTCACCGGGAACCCATTGCCTGACAGAGGGATGTTCAGTATATTGGCTATTTCTCCGTTGTTAGGGACCATTCCAGTGGCGAGAACAATCAGATCCGGATTAAGATCCCAAGTCCTGTTTCTCAAGGTATCCTCAACATGTACGGCTAATCCCTCATCATGAGAATTATAGGTAATTTCTCCTGGCTTTCCCCGTATAAGTACAATGTCTTGATGTTTCTCCAGCATTGACTGATAGAACATTTCGTAAGTTTGTGGTGTCCTTAAATCAATGTATGAAATAAAAACTCTAGCATCTGGGATTTTCTCTTTTATATACTCTATTTGCTTGAATGAAACATTACAACAAACACCTGAGCAGTAAGGAAGAAACCTTGAGTCCCTCGATCCTACACACTGTATGAACAAAACAGAAAATTCCGATTTTCCATCCCTTTTCTTGAGAAGTTCTGTTCTTATGTTGTCATTTTCAAATTCCCAATTAGTAACCACATTCCTATATCTTCCATATTTGTAGTTGGGAATGACAGATGGGTCAAACGATTTCCACCCTGTGGCTACAATGATGGATCCAACTGTTATCTGTGAATTTTTTCCGCCTTGCGATGCTTGTGTTCTAACCTCAACCTCATATTTGCCTCCATGCCCGCTTATTTTCACGACTTCTGAATCCAGAAAAACTTCGATGTTGTCGTTATTCAGCACCATTGGTAAATAAAATTCAAGGGAACACTGGGCAGGGCACATAAGTGGGTACATTTTGTAAAGCCCGTCAAGATGCCCCCCTAGACTGCTTGCCTTCTCTATGAGATAGACTTTAACGTTATTCTTGGACAGTTCAATCGCCGCTGTGATACCGGATATGCCTCCGCCAATGACTGCGATGCTTTTCTCACATTTCTGTACATCTTCTAATTCAATTTCGGCTCTTTTTTTTGTGGATGATATGGCCATCCTTACTATATCGATTGCTTTGGCGTTGGCCAGATCCTTCTCGTCCCTATGCGGCAGAAAAACCTCCTGATTAAGGTCTACTGTTACCACGTTTCTGATTTTAGATTGACTGACCAACCCACTTATCAGTTTTGTCTGTTCCTCTTTGCAGTAATAAGCAAGAACAGTGCCTGAATGCTCCTGAGATACTCCTTCACTAAAGATTGATGCAACATCTTTTACGCTTGACACATAACTAAAGTTGGCTACAGACTTTAATTTTGAAATGTATTCTTTCATTCGGTCAGGCTGGAAAATGGAACAATCCAGATCATTGGAAATATAAACAAGTACGCGTATACCTTCGACCGCTGCCATCACCCCGTCAGAGATTCGGTTGATGTCATATTCATACCCAACCCAAGCTCTTTTTTTGATATACCTAAGGCTAGACCGAGAAATTGTGAAAAATGCAAAACGGGAATTCTTAAGTTCTTCTTCTGGTAAATATCCAACATCATCTGGCACAATGGGCAAGGTGTGATTATCAGTTCGGCATTATTTTCAGTAGCGTCACGCAGGATCTCATTGCTCAATTTAATCGCAACATCTTTGTTAACATAGAGATTAGGAAATCCACAACATTTCCTTGAATTGGAGTATTTCACCGGGTTCCCACCGAGACCTAATATAATGTCCTCTAGGTAGTGTGGATCAGCTGAATCGCCGAATGGATTAAACTCCGCTGGCCTTAACGACTTACAGCCATAAAATGGAGCTATTTTAGTACCTTCAAATTTCCTGACAACTGATTCTTTTAGCTTTTCCAATCCAATTTCAAGAATTACAATCTCTTCAAGAGACTTAATTTCGAGATCCCTACGTCCGTACTCCCTTCCAGCGAGCTTCAGTGAATAGTTACACACACTGCATATAGTCATAATATCGAGCCCTTCATTTTCGGCAATGTCCAAATTGTGTTCGTTCAGGGCACGATATCTGTAGTTATCAACTTCATGTACAAGACCGCCACCACAGCAGTGAAATGGCATGGTTTTCAATTCGATGCCGATTTTTTTGCAAACAGCCCTCGTTGCCATGTCATTTTCCTTTGCACTCTGGTCTGCTACACATCCTTTGAAATAGGCAAATTTTGTTGACATAGATTTTTCGCTACCTGTACAGCTTCTTTTTGAAAAATATCCTGAAATATAGCACAACGTCTTTCACAGATGTAGAGTCCAATAATTTTATCATGAGTCTTATTTCCTTCAGAATTCCGAATTTGGAAACGTTTTCAGTGAATAGTCTGGCATGTTTGTAGCCTTTCCCGGTAGAAGCGAGGTATAACTTTGATTTCATTTCAGTCATGAGATCGTCAATTGGCAATCTTCTCGGACAAACTTCTGTACATAGTTTACAGTCAAGGCACAGCCATGCCAGATCAGGAATCTCCAGTTTGTTTGAGAGATAATTGGCGATCATCCTTCTTGGATTGAACTGCGGTTCTACACGTGAAACAGGGCATATAGAGGAACATTGGCCGCACTGTAGGCAAAATAAAAAAGATGGCATATAATTATTGGCGAGATTTTCCATTACCATAGCGGAGCCCCCATTAGAGCAAACCATGGGATTAGAACCAACACACAGTATATCGTTGATATTATCGTTAGTGGCGTACCAACTTTTAGAGATTCTGTAAATGAAATATCTCCGGCACTCCACGCTATAAGCACAGTTTCAATGGAAAATGGCAGTATAAAAGCATAGCTAAGAACGGTCACCGTCAAGATTGTAAAAGGCAGAGAGTTAAGATACAACAGTGGTGCCATACTGATTGATAGCGGAATGTAGATTGCCGCCATTGCGACTGCACTGGATATGCCAGCCCTTGCAACCTGGAATCCCAGGAACAGAACCAGCATTAGCAGGATTGGAGACAGTCCGAGAGGCAGCCCACTTATTATTAGTTTAGCAAGCCAGTTTGTTGCCCCTGAATTGCACAATACAATTGCAAGAGATATGGATCCAGCCAGGAAAATCCAGGTACCCCACAAGAATTTTGCATTTATCTCTTTCCAACCGTACTTGAATCCTATCGGAAGGAAGATCCCGGTAGCAACAAGGATTGCCGCCATGCCACTTGATATACCAAATGGTGCAAATACCCACAGGAAAAGGGCAGAGGCAAGAGCAATCAGGAGCATGACCTCTTCCTTCGAGATTTTTCCCAGCGAAGCCAGTTCCGTTTTTATCGCTTCCCTGGAACCAACTATCTCAACATCCTTCAATTTGTAATATCTGTTAAAATAGAAATAGAGAATCGGTAGAAGACCTAGAACCGGTACCGTCAGTATGAACCACTCTATCCATCCCACATCCACTCCACGAGCTGAATACGCCGCTGATACCATGAGGCTTGGCATAGCTCCGGTCAGAAAGAGAGTAGCCACAAATATTGGGGCGAACCCAACTCCCCACATAAGGAAGGATGCTCTCAATATAGAAGCCTTTTTGTCATCCCCTTTAACAAGGGTGTTTATACCATTCACTATTGGATAGAAGAATGCACCCCTTGCGATAGTTGCAGGAAAGAATGGAGCTAGAACAAGGTTGGCAAGCAAAAGTCCGATATTGATTCTTGTAACCTTGCTTGACCGCATCATCGAAATTATCATAAGAGCTATTCTTTTTCCCAGATTAGTCACAGTCATTCCTGCACCAAACATCAGGGCTCCGAGAATAAGGAAACTCATGTCATTTATGAATCCGCCCATTGCGACCTTCTCAGGATATATCCTGAGGATTACCAGCAGGGCTGGAGCAATCAGTCCCACAATACCAAGAGGTAAACTACCTCCAATCAGTACTATAAGGTACCATAAAAATACGCCTATTACGATCTTACCGGCGAAAGTAAGACCTTGCGGTGTTGGTATGAAAAAAAACAAGGCAAGTACTGCAGTTGCAATAATAAAAGATATGAATCTTGTTAGAGGATTTTTACTATTTTCTCTGGGATCTAAGCCATGCCTCATTCTTCATCCCCTACATTTCGGATAGGCTTGGTAATCTGCCTGATGCTGCCATCAGCATAAGTGAGTGTCCACAGTATGGTAGTTTCGGAAGTCAAAGGGACAAGTTTGCCCCCATATGCGGCAATCTGGTAAGGGAGCCTTGTTAATATTGCCTGATTTGGGCATGCTTTAACGCACGCCATACAGTCCCAGCAGTCTTTCGGACTGATGTTCCTTGCCTTGCCCACGGTTGAGTCCATTCTCATTATGTCCATGGGGCAAATCTGTTCACACATAGGCTCCGATTTTCCTCTGCACCCGTCACATTTATCGGCAATTACGAGCGTAGGCATTTAGTTCACCTCCGGCTTGTACGTGTATCTGTCGCCTGAAACAATCTGTTTATACTCTCTTTTTACCATATCATACTCCCCCGTCGCAGGATTCCTTATCGAATTTATGAAGCAATCAAATTCCTTATCGTTTCTTTCGGGATAGTCTGTCCTTGACTGCCATCCAGGCCACCTCGTCTCCTTTCTCGCGCTGAGGTGGTGTAGCAATGTTTCGGCCACATCCAGCAAGTCAAACACCTCAAGGCATCTCATCAGTTCATGAAGATTCTTCGCAAAAATGTGATTTTCAGCATCTTCTCTGAGTAGTTGTATGCGCTTGATTGCGTATTCCAGTCGCTCTTCAGTGATTCTGAAAAACTGGCTCACGCCTCCTGCATACTCATCCATCAGTCTTTGCAGCCTCTCCTCAAGCTCCTGTGGTTCTATTCCATCTGGCTGACCGCTTGTATATCTAGATTTGTTTTGCTGGAATCTCTTGAGCGGCGCATAAATTCTCTGTTTTTCTATTTCTTTGGCTTTCTCTTCGTCTTGAAAAGCGGGTGCTTTATAATTCCTAATTTTCTCAATTATGTCCTCTCCTGCCAAGAGTCCCTCAGCTCCGGCACCACTGACAAATTTATTTGGACAGCCTCCTGCAACATCGCCTATTGCGTATAGACCTGACAATGTCGTCTCCCTGTTTATATCAACCCAGTATCCACTGCCGGAGTGTCCTCCAGTAATATACGGCTCACTCACATACACTTCCAGGGGCTCCTTTGTCAAATCAATTCTGTTTGCCGCAAGGAATAGAAGGAAACTTGGTCTTTCATTCAGATAATCACTTTCGATGTCCCTTATATCTTCTGGAGGAATACCCCTTGTATCCACGTATGTTGGAGGCGAACCGTTCAGCCACTCTTCAATCACCGCATCTGCCCTTAGGAATCTTGGAATAGTCTCTCCACCCCTTTTTTGTAGTATTTTCTCGTTTCTGGAATTTATCATCGGAAGATGGTATCCACCAGAAATAGTGTCCACGGGTCCGTTATAATCCTTTGTCCTGACAAGGATGAGCCTCATTTCAAACAGAGTCATTTCAGCTCCTGCCCTTATTCCCATGGCATAACCGCTACCTACGTTTCCCGGATAGTACCATAGCTGGTGATGAGCATCTATTCCGTCATTCGTATAAGTCTTGTAAACATTTGAAGCCCCTCCAGTAGCGATAACGACTGCCTTGGCTTTTACTGTGTAGAATTGCCCGGTTCGTATATTTAGGCCCCAGGCACCAATCACCCTGTTTTCAGATTTTATAAGATTTGTTGCATATACTCTGTTTAAGACTTCAATACCCAGCGATTTGATCTTCTCAGCAATAATCGGCTTCATGTGCTCCCCGTACATATCTATATCCCATCTTCCTCTCCTGATAAAATCCCCATTCTCGTTCTTGGGGAAAGGCACACCCCATTCATTGAGAAGGTGAGTTGTGTCATCCAGTCTCTTTGCAAGACTTAGTGTAAGATCCTCTCTGATCAGTCCACCAGCCTGCCACCTGCTCCACCTCACAAAATCCTCAATGGTCCTGTCCTTTCCTATATAGGAATTAATGGCGTCCATTCCAGCCGCTAAACAACCGCTTCTATCGATGTTGCTTTTCTCGACTATTACAATCCTGACTGATGGATCCTTCTTTCTGGCACCATACGCTGCGAAAAGCCCGGAATTTCCGCCTCCGATAATTAGAATATCGGTTTCTATCACGATGTCATTAGTTTTATGTTCCTTCGCCGTTCCAGTGGTAGTTTTAGAAGATTCATCAGCTTGTTCTATTTTTCCCATTTCCATAGTTTATTATTTCTCTGTTGAGTATAATGGCTTGCCATGGCATATCGAATTTTTCGATACGTTAAGAAGATTTATGGTAATTTTACGGGTCCGGTTGAAAAAGTGACCCGTGCAATAATTTAATGTCGCATATATATGTCAACATTGGAGAAAAAGGAGGAGAAACACCGTTTCACCTCGACATTCAGGGTCAACATAATTGAGACAGGGTAGAAACTATTTCGGTCCTCAAACGATCGCCCTTGAAATATCTAGAAAAAATCACGTAAAGATCTCTTTTCGAATCTAATTTTTCAATTTGTATTGTATGTACTTGTCCAAGCTTTTCAAGGATTAGCCCAACCCTCTTTGAAGTAATTGCAATGCCATCACCGGAGAGAACCATATTTATCTGTTCACTTAGATTCTCAACAACAATTCTTTTGACTCTCTTGCCAATCTTGATATTGCGCTTTAGATATTCTTTCTTGATGGACATTTCAAGACCGTAGTCTGGTGGTAGGCTGATCAAATTGTATTTTAAGATATCGAAAATACGGCATGTCTTTTTCTCATTAAGTTGGTGATTCACGGGCGTTATTAGGACGAATCCGTCAGTGCACAATACACTTCTGTTGTTATTAATCATGCTCTGATCATGGGTCTCATTTGGATTCTGATTCATGCAGACTTCTCCAACTACGGCCACATCAGCATTTCCTGTATTTATATCTCTGATACATTTATTGTAACTCATCGATTTTATATCTATTTTCAGGCTAGGATATAAATCCTGAAATCTCTTCATAAACTCCTTGAGGAAGATAATAGATGGAATCTCCCCCATTACGATCTTTATGCAAGCATTTCTCTTGCATAGATTTATTTTTGCTTCTTCCAGCGATTCAAGAACTTTTGAGATAATAGGGTAGATCTTCTTTCCATCATCATTAAGACTAACGCCGGTAGCCGTTCTGTGGAAAAGAGTGATCTTGAAATATTCTTCAACTCTTGAAATATGATATACTGCAGTTGAAAATTGAATGCCAAGTTTCTTGGAGGCGTTTAATATACTTCCACTATCAACTACTTCCATGAAAGTTATCATTTCTTCTATATTCAAGCAATTTTTTTTATTCACTTAAATACATTATGTTAAAATATATCAAGGGGGGTACTTACCCGTAAGGTATTGACGAAAAGGAGAGAAGAAGGCTCTGGTGCTTTTACTCTACTCTCTCGCCATATATTGATATGGTTT
>JAKAUD010000047.1 GCA_021827885.1 Thermoplasmata archaeon
AGATGAGTATTTCAATGAATATGGACTGGTTAATTATAACAATACGACTACATATGGAGAATTTTATGTTGAACACCTTATTGGGGCCGATATCTTAATTCCAAGTACGCTAAGTCCAAATAGTTTTTTTGTTAAAAAAATCAGTGGACCTCCTGAGAAAATTCTTCAAAATATTATAAATAAGGTAGTTAAATACGAAAGACAAAATAGGACTAAAACCCTGCAAGACTGATATGTTCTTTTTATTACTTGGACATTTAAAAGAGACAATATAGAACTAAACAGACATAAGATGGAATCCGGAGTGGGTTTTTCGAAACTTTTGTGCACTTCGGGAGACATGGTGCTTTAGGATGACACAATAATTTATTGCTGAGGAAAAGGAACAGATTATCATTCAATCATTCGTGGCAACCACATTGCTGAACTGTGTAGAAGACATGGCATTTCTGTTAAACAGTTTTACAGATGGAAAGAGAGGTTTCTCGCAGGTGGAAGAAAAGGTTTATGTGAATCGTCAAGGGGAAACGAATACAAGAATAATAATCTACAATGTTGCCATGGATTTTCATCCATGGATACGTAATAACTGATTTCTTTAACTGGATTGGGAAATTCTTGCTTCAATGTTGCCATAGATTTTCATCCATGGATACGGGAATGCGTTGATACATATAGGATGTCCACTGATCAGCTTCAATGTTGCCATGGATTTTCATCCATGGATACGATTGTCTGCAACCGTCTTCGCACAGGCAGGTATGGGGCTTCAATGTTGCCATGGATTTTCATCCATGGATACGATAAGAGAATCGAAGGCTACAGAATAGAAGATTACGCTTCAATGTTGCCATGGATTTTCATCCATGGATACAACACCACGAGGTCAAAAGATATTCATTTTTACCTAAGCTTCAATGTTGCCATGGATTTTCATCCATGGATACATTCTCCTAAGTGTCCTGAATCGGAAAACAAATTCTCGCTTCAATGTTGCCATGGATTTTCATCCATGGATACAGGGATATACTCTCCAAGGTACTGGACATCATTGGGGCTTCAATGTTGCCATGGATTTTCATCCATGGATACTTGGAATAGGCAGCCTAGCTATGTCTCATTGGGGCGGCTTCAATGTTGCCATGGATTTTCATCCATGGATACAGCTGAAGGGCTGGCTGACATATGTTCAGGATCCTCCGCTTCAATGTTGCCATGGATTTTCATCCATGGATACAGAGAGTGATCCCCACTCTTATTTTTTTATTCATTTGCTTCAATGTTGCCATGGATTTTCATCCATGGATACGGCCGCGGGTTCAGAGGACATGGAGAGAGGAGGTTTGAGCTTCAATGTTGCCATGGATTTTCATCCATGGATACGGCATAATCCACAGCGATTGTATAATTCCATGTTAAGCTTCAATGTTGCCATGGATTTTCATCCATGGATACTGAAGAATTCAAAACAACAGACTACTACAAACTTTTGCTTCAATGTTGCCATGGATTTTCATCCATGGATACTAAATATAAGGAGTTAATATATTCATCAGTTTAAATTTATACTGTGCTATATTCCTTTATTGGAGCCTTTTTCCGTGATTCAATTTTTTTGATTCCAGTCCGGCACATAACCTCTCGATTTGATGGACTTTATATTATCGATACATGTGAGTTCATGCCCTCCTGCCATCACAGAGGTGTTTTCACATGCACCGCCCCTTCCGATTCCGCATCAGTTCATCTTATTTCGACGAGCTCGGCAGGAGTGAATGCCCCGTATCCTTTTGCCATACTTATTCTGTAGGAGTGATATAATGCCGAGATACCGTTTCCAAGGCCCATATCAGTGATGCCTGATGACTGGATTAATGTTCTCAAAGTATCATATGAAATAGGCGATTCCCATATGGGCCATATGAATCTGTCTCCTTCGAACCCTGTTGTCATGGTCCTGCCCTGGGACGAGAAAACCGGGAACAATGGAAGGGAATGAAATGCAAGCCATTCTGCCCCTATCTCACACAGGGGTGAGGTATCATCTGTCGGTGCCTTTTTTCTGACACTATGCATTCTTAAGGTTGCAGGATCCCATCCCATGGAGTACTCATGGCTGCCGGCATATTTCCACGGTCCGTATAGTGCATCTTTTATTAGCTCTTCATTCGTATTGTTGTACAGGTCCATAACCTTTTTTGCGAACGACTGGTTGCCTGATATCATGTACAGGTCACTTGGCTTGTTCAGTCCCTTTGACCGGTCAACCGCATTCTCTGTGGTAAAAGCAGCCCAGTAATCTAATTCCTCCCTTCCCGAATATGATGATTTTTCCAGTATCCTTTGAAGAGCATCATGCAGCTTGTCGGGAGATGTCCTGATGTCAGCACTGCCCCCCATTTTCAGTATGGAAGTTGTGATTTTCTTGTTTTCTTCTAGATACTTGTGTAAAATAGCTGGCACTTCCTTTTCATCTACCACGTTATCGGTCTGCAGTACTGCTATCCAGTCATCATCCATTGCCCACATGAGCTTTGGTGACTCAATTTCAGGAATTCTGCTGCATATCTTCAATGTTCCGAAGGCAGCCATGGCACCAATGGGGCTGCTTCCTGTCAGTCCCTTGAAGTATATTTTATTTTTTTCTTCCATTTGTTGCCTCCCTCCCGGATTCAATGTGATCGCCCAGTCTCACGATCATCTCAAGAAACGCCGACCCCCAGTATCCGTATCTCCTTTGAATCATCCAGAAAAGATCGGTCCATCCCGAATCAATTGAATCCAAAGCATGAATGCCACTGTATTCTACCCTATACCCACAGAAAGTGAAACCTATGTCAGTTCCGGTGTCATCTGTCGCGGGCATCATTGCCCTTCCACGACCGTGATGCGTCCCAACGAGGTACAGTATGAGGTCTCTGTATTTGTTACCATTCAGCAAACCGGCATTCCTTTTTAGTATGGCTACGGAATAGCATTCATGCCTTCCCCCTTTAGGATATCCGGACAGCATTCTGGCTTTCCCGATCAGATAGATATCGCGTTTTCCAGCGGACTTTGCAATCAATTCACCACCATCATAGGGGATTCCGCCTCTGAGCCATGACTGGAATCTTGGGTCAGCCTTCCCCAGATCGTGGAGCAATCCGGCCATTTCCAGTGCATCCTGCACCTTTTCGTCTCGTATAAGCTTACTTGATTGTCTTCTGACCTGCTCTTTTACGCCATTGCTGTGGTATTCGAGAGATATTTCACCAATGTAGGAGGAGGCATCATCGTCTGCAAGATCACCCATCTGTTTTCCAAATGTTCGCATCACAAGACCATGTTTATCGGGATATGTAGATATCCAACGTTTTCCAGCTTTTAACAATGTCTGTATTCTGTTAAACAGCTCTTTGTCCTTTACGACCCCCGCAAGACCCTTCAGAAGATTCAAAACTGTTTCATCTGTATTCTCGCCAATATTAATTGATTTCATGCACTCTGACAATAAAATTCTGGCAAATTTGAGAGATTCGCGGTCCGCTCCGAATTGGATATCCATGATTGCAGGATGAAGCCTCAACACAGTATCCCCCGTGTCATGAGACAGCGCAATTTCTGCTATATCTTTTACCGGGGAGGTTGACCAGTAATTCCAACCGTACTTATCGTATCCGCCATAATTAGAAGGCAGTATCAAGGTCTGTCCTGGTTTAATTTCATTCGGTTTAATAAAACGGCTGTCCTCATCCCCTGTCCACAGATATGCGGGTCTCCCATCCTGACCATAGTCAGGTTCTGTAATTGATGCCCCCTCAATATCCGGTTCTGGAAGAACCAGGCCTTTCCCGATTAGAAGGCTCCTTACGTTCCACACCGGAATTGATACTGATTCATATGATCTCGGCGGAATCATGGAAACTGTCTCAAATACCATGCTGTTATTCTGCTGGTTCGGTTCGGGGATGTCGTTCCTCCAGATCACCTGCACATCAGCTGGTGATTCAGATGTCCCATGAAGCATCTCCGAAATGTTCGGGCTTACTCGCGGAGATGGCGATGTCTGCACAAGTGTGTCTATGTGGGCAGGAAGCATCACAGGGGCACGTTTTCTTTCCGCCATGAGAATTTCCTGATCCACTCCTGCCAATAAATTCGACATGGCATTTATTCCAAAATCCACTGAATGTCTGGTTGCTATCTTGTTCAACCAGTTCCATGTCTCTGATGGTGCTTTTCCGTATATGACTTCGTTTAATTTATCCCTGCAATTGCACCTTATTATTGCTCCCAATGCTTTATTGCGTTTTCCGATCCTATTAAGCCTTCCAAAACGTTGCCTCAGTGAATCTAGTGGAGCAATCTCTGTTACAAGTGTATCTAAGTCAATGTTTGCCCCCACTTCAATTGTCTGCGTGGCGATGACGTATAGAGGCACCTGATTCTTTGTCTGATCCATGGATGCAATTATTCTTGGCAGATACTCGTCTATTATCTGATCCCTTTCATACGGCCTTGTCCTGCCAACTATTTTAACAGCGTCTGAACCGGTTTGCTTTGACAGTATTTCGTGGATCGATCCTGCAAGTGATACACTGTTAACCACAACACCAACCACAGGTGCATTTTCTCCCTGCGCCTTAAGTTCTTCCATCTGCTTTATGGCAGTATCAGCAAAAATACCGGCAACCTTTTTTTCAATTGAATGGGAATTACATTTTTTGAGGTCATCCTTGGGTAAATTATGGGTTATCAATACAGCTTCCTTTGATGATTTGAACCTTCTTGCAAGGATCTTGTTAGAATAATCATCTTCGTTCAGGGAAAACGAGATGCTATCGGTACTACCTGGAGTTGCAGACATGCTTACGATTTTCAGAGGATTTCCAACCATTTCCATAGCCCAGTTATTGCCCTGATATCTCCTTACATATTCTGCCGTCTCATAGAATGGTCTCGATAGATGGGCTTCATCCAGTATTATTAGAGAATCCTTGCCTGCAAGCGCAGCATGAACTGGCCTCATATATTCGCTGACACCATACCCCCTGAACAGCAACCTTGAACCAACCTGATCTACGGTGGATACTACAACTGTCGGCTGAAGTGGATTGCTAATAAATACCGGTTCATGATATATTCCACCCCTTAGCCTTAGTACATCCAGTGGTAAGTTGTCTCCTCCAATGGATGTAAGGATGGTTGCCACTTTCCCGACAATATTCAAACTATTAGCCGGGTCCATTAGCTTCTCTTTCAACGCTTTTGCTTCTTCATGCGCCTCGTCCACGACAAATCTCCGGTCAACGGTATAGAAAATGCGGCGGTATGGGGCATTGTCCCCTTCAGCTTTCAGGGCCATATAAAACACTGCTATATCTATAACTGAAGTCTTTCCTGACGATGTTGGAAGGTTAATGTTATCCATCCAGCCCGATTCCGCGATCTGTTCCATCATCCTTTTCTGCCATGGGAAAGGTTGATATCCATGTATTATTTTGAAAAATTCATCAAAATCCGATATTTTCATTTATTTTCCTTCCCTGAAAGGCACACACAGCCCAAATCCTGTAAATCTGCCTGATCCTAATATGACTGGGCCAGTAACTTTCCTGCCAAATCTGATTATCATATGAGATGTGTAGTATTTTCTGAATTTATCAGGTATGTAAAAATCTCTTGCCATTGGAACACCACGGACTGCACTCGCTGGTCCTGTTCTAACCTCAATCGGTTTTGGAAGCCCGATCATCTGACATGCTTCTTCCATGACCTTTCCTCCATCCTTTCCTACCCCCATTTGATTGCGCTTCGGGTGCTTGCCTAAAATCACAGGTGTAACCGTTGCCCATATGTCTGAACTTTGCTCATAAGTCCTGGCTTCAAGGGCTACGGGGGTTGGATTCCAATCCAGCATGGAAATCTGTTCAACCCTCGCAACACCGTATCTTCCCATAGTAATATTCTGCAGATGGTTCATTGTATAGCTCATTGATTCCCGGGTCTCTCCTGGCATGCGCTTCTCGAAAACAAGGGCAAATCCCATTATATGGCCGTCAGAGTACCTATAACCTGCACTTGGGAGGGGGATAACCGCCAAATGATCTTTAGCCGATGGTTTTCCACTGAGAGTATGCCCAGACACTGCTTCGGGAATATTTCCCGGATACAGTGACATGAATGCATTCCGGACGTACATCATAGCGTGATATGTGTCTGAAAGATGGATCGCGTGGTCGCAGGACAGTTTGAAAATTCTCATATCCATATCTGATTCTGGATCGGTTTCGTCTGATTTCTGTTTGTCCAGAATGGTGTATGTAACTATTTGGCCAACCTTAGGTTGAATTGCCATATTTTCGTGCATTCTCATATTGTATACCTGTTCGAGGTGTGAAAGTCTTCCTTTTCCTGGGACCCTCAGCATAATATTCCCGTTTTTTGAGGGGGAAAGGTTTGGTTTTCCTTCCGATTCGTAAACCCTTACGAGTACTGGTGTTGTGGATCTTCCGTAATATGTGATCTGTTCTGCAATTTTACCAAGAACCCCGATGAAATGAGATGAATCCGGAACATCGTAGAAAAACCTTACATGGGGATCTACGGGAGTGAATGCCGGATAACTTCTCTCTGCACGCAACCTGTTAAGGTAAGTACCTTCAAAAATAGGAGGTTGAAATTTTATTTTTTTACTCTTTTTATTTATTTGAGGTTTATACTGTGCTTTATCATTCACCGGAACATAATTAGTGAGTGCCTTAGTGAGTGCCGTCCTTCCAGATACCTTGTATAGTGGCGGGTTCGCATAAATGTGCGGTGGCTGAAGGGTTTCAAGCCATACCAAAGCCTTACGTGCTTCAATGTCGCCTTGAAAGTTTTCCTCATATGCCGCAACAAAGGCTGAATACAGGCGAGTGGGGTGCGGAGGCCATTCAACTGAATTCCTGTCGTGGTATGAAGCCGCCATGATGCGTCCGGCAAGAATTTCCATATCTATGGTAAGCATAGGATCACTCGGAATTTTCTGTTTCTTCAGATATGAGATCACTATCCACCTGTATTTTCTTGAGATTCTCTGAAATAAGTTTTTTAATAGCGTTGTTGGCTACCAGTGTTATATCACTTTCCATCCATGGCAGACCAGCCTTTCTAGCGCTGTCGATGGCATCATTAAGCATTTTGTCAGAGTCTGAAGTGGTAAGTGTGAATTCCGAGACATTCCCTTCATTGTCTATATACTCATATCTGGGTTCTCCACGTGGAATCAGCAGGCACCTTGATCTCAGATCATACCCCTGATCGATGGCATGCTTAATTGAAGCAAGAGCAAGCAACAGAATTACGGATCTTCCTCTTTTATCTGTTTCGGGACTATCATTTCCATTAACAGGGAAGTGCAATCTTCTGATTGCAGGAATGGATATGACTGCAGTATGCATAGCGTAACCGAGAGTTACACCACCGCCAAGTTCTTTTATTGAAGGCGGAATGTTGCCCAAATTGAGTTCTGACACCTTTTTCCCGTATTTTTTCGGCTTGCCATCATCCCTTGCAGCCTCAGCCGGATCTACGGTCCAGCCACCGTTGGCTGTTTCATATATTTCCGTCTTCCCACCTCCCATTATTATGGGGTCTATCCGTGACTCTGTCTTAACGCCGTAGTGGACATCTACTCCTATAATCTCGGACGTTATGATCCTCTGAAATTTGTTCCCCATTCCTGTGGAACCTGTAGAATCCCAAACTCCAAACACAAGTGCATGAGGACAGTACTGAAACATCCCTGTTGCATTGCGGACGTTTGACTCCACGAATGCTTTACCTATTTCTGAATCCCTGAATGGGATATTCCCCACAAGGCTTTCCCTAAAAATGGCATCGGCAATCCTGTGAGGCGTTTCAAGTGTGCTTATGGGTTTTAACCCCTTAATATCACCAAAATCCACCCTTAGCAGAGGCATTTTCACATTCCCGGATTTTATGGCTTCAAGAAGGGCAATTTCCATCCTGTTTGCCTGTGACTGTACCGAATCTAGCAGTACCGTATTCTGGATACTTCCATCTTCCATTAATCGACTTTCTTTTGCATACTTGCCCCCTTCATATGTAGGAGGAAATACTTTCCCTCCATCTCCTGAAGCAGGGAACAGTTTAACAGTTACTCTTATGGCGTTTCCATTAGTCAGCGCGTTTTCTATTTGTCCTTTCTCCCGCAGATCCATTTTTACACTTCTCTATTAGATAAAAACCAACTACATATAATACTTCAGTTTAATGGGTTAGAGTGTTAAAAACATCCCAACCGGAAAGGCAATATTTAACTGATCTATGCTTCGTTTAGCTAATGGAGATTTGTGGTATTTTGCGGTCTTAACTTATTTTATTACATTCTCCATATGGTGATATTTTGAAACACCTTCTTTCAAATCAAGACATAATGTAGATATTACAATAATGTTTTTTGAGTTATAAAAGTGTAACAAAAACTAAACTACCCCTTAAATCCATTTTTTCAAATTTCATAAGTGCAAGAATGGAGAATTCGTCCTTTATTGTTAAAGAATTTTCCGTATTTCTGTCGCGACCCAATTTACGTGCAAGTAAATAAATTCAAGCGCGGGGAGAAGAATACCTATAAATTATTCCGGTTTTTTTCAGGGGAGGACGCCGATGTCCATGCCCTTAGATCTAAAACAGTACTCACTTATCGAACCTGAGAAGATAGATCTGCTGTTAAAGGAATGGTATAGAACCCGCTTATATGATCCAATGTTTCTCGAGGAGATAGCTCGAGATGTTCTTGAATGAGTACCTATTCAACTTCCCTCCAGCATGACCTTGACAATATACTCAAAATTCAACTCGAAAATTCAGGGGCTCTACATGCCTGTCAATACTTCAGGAATAGAAGTTTATCCTGATTTGTTGGAGAGCAAATTTGTATTTCTGCCAAGAGGTTCCATGTTCAAGAAAAAGGCAAAGCAGAGAGCGAGAGAGCAATAAGAGTGTCGGGTATGGAAAAACTCTCTTGCCGGATCTACTTCAGATACCAGACCCTTTACCAGAGTTACCTGCCCTAGGCATGAAATTAAGAAGACTCTCAAAAAGGGTGCCCGAGAAACGCCTATGAACAACAAGTCTTTCATGAAGACATAAGAATCATGGCTTGTTTTCTATTTATCTGCACAAGTCTTTGCAGATTATATTAAACCAAGGGCATACTACCACAACTCAGTATGAGCATTTCCTTAACATTCCCTTTGAGGATCAAGACAGAAAGGAAATGTGGAAGTTGGTGGTAGGGTGGAAATATGAAGAGTTATAAAATCATATGTGCAGCACAAATTATGGATTTGTGTAAAATGAATATATTTACATAAAATATATTAATCGCCATCCGTTTGTTCACACCCATATAATAAGGTTCATTCCACCTTTAACACTCGTACTTTTGGCATGTACATTCTCTGATTATCATCAGAGAATGGATTATTCTTGAATTCATTTGGTGAAGGTAAACTAATTTGTCTTTCCATAATAGCATAATCTGAGTGAATCATTTCTTTAAATCCATCTATAAGAGTCCAAGTATTATTTTCAAGAATTTCCTCTCCTTTAA
>JAKAUD010000054.1 GCA_021827885.1 Thermoplasmata archaeon
CCTTCAAAGTTGGAATCTCCGGTTATTATCTTTCCCCTGTATCCGAAACTCCTGATCTTTTCACTGGTAGGCCTTCCGATGGCAAATATCAGGAAATCGTGAGGAAACCCAATATTTTCTTCCCTTGATATATTGAAAAAGATCTCTGCTTCCATTGAGGATGTCAGTATAATTCCTCCAGGGTTTTTGCATCTGAAAAGATCAATGATGATTGGTACACTATCTAATTCCTGGTATATGTCATAAAGTATTTTCTCCCCAAATTCGACCTCATTGGAATTAAAAAATTCATTAATCATTGTGTTTCCACGATTGCTGCGCAAGATCAGGAATCTTTTATTCATGCCAATTTTTTCCTTGATTATTTCTATTATCCCTTCAGTGCTCTTGTTTTCGGGGGTAAAGGATTCTATTCCTCCCTTTCTTAAAGTATTGGCTGTTGATTGACCAATGGAAATAAATTTGATTTCTGACCGCTTTATCTGCCTCCAAATGAAATCTAAAAATATTGATGCGCCAAAACTACTCGTGAGAATTATAACATCTGGAGAGAAATTTTTGATGGAATCAATATCTGGTGCGCCGATCTTCCTGATAGCCAGCTTTGTCAACGGAATATTGACAATATTTAAACTATCAATATTATGGGGTGCTGTCCACTTTTCCTGTGGTCTTGTGCTAATTATTGGCCTTTCGGCTATTTTCTCCATATCCCTATTTTCCTCAGTTCTCATCACGAATCTTCATGCACAGATCTTCAATAACCGCAACATCACTTGATTGACCTGAATAATATTTAAGGCCATTGGATTCCGGTACGCAGATATTATATCTATAGCCTGCTTCATTAGGGATAACCAGTATTCCAAAGGGCTGGGAGCAGGACGCTCCAAGAATTCTCATACAGTTCCTCTCTATCCTTAGCCGTGTCAGACTCCATTCTTCCGAAAAATTCTTGAGATATTCTGAAATTCTTGAACCTTTAAGGCATGTTACTGCAATTATTCCCTGTGCAGGGGAAGGCACGAAGATATCCTCAGGAAGTTCATGCAATTCCCGTTCAATTCCCAGCCTTTCCAAACCTGCTGCTGCAAGTATGATGCCATCGAGAGCCACCTCTTCCATTTTCCTGAATCGTGTTTGTATGTTTCCCCTGATATTTACTACTTCAATGTCCGGCCTTATAAATCTTAATTGTGCGTTTCTTCTTGGACTTGAGGTTCCAATCCTTCCTTCACGAGGAATGTCGTTTAATCCCTTATTGCCTGCGAGAACGTCCTTATAGTTGTGGCCCTGAATTGCCATGCAAATTTCTAGTTCCTCCGGGATACGGGAAGGAATATCCTTTGCGCTGTGGATTGCGGCATCAAGTTCACCATCTATCACCATTTTGTTGAGTTTATCCGTGAATACCCCAACCCCCCCAATATCACCAAGCGCTGAAACGAGATCAATATCTCCCTGGGATTTTACTTCTACTATTTCCTTATTCATCCCGGACCAATTGATCGTTTTAACTACAATCTCGGTCTGTATTATGGCGAGCCTGCTTCCCCTTGTGCCAATTTTAATCTCTGGAAGACTCAATTGATCCCTCCATGACAGTTGCAGCTATTTCAACATCTTCCGGAGGATGCATGAAACCGATGAAGTTGCTTTCATACTGCCCCGGAGATAAATAGACTCCATTTTTCAGACACTCTTTGAAAAACCGCATGAATCTCCTGCTGTCTGCGGCCATTGCTGACTTGTAATTGTAGACCCTGCTTCCCGTAAAGAAAATCTGGAACATAGATTCAACCCTGTTCATAACTATTTCGTGCTCATCTATGTATGGATTCAAAATGTTTTCAACGAGGTCTGCCATCCTGTTTAAATAGTGGTAATCCGCAGCCTTAAGGTACTTCAAAGTTGCCAATCCGGCAGCCATGGTAGCAGGGTTAGCGGAAAAGGTACCAGATTGATAGACCTTTCCTGACGGGCTTATCATTTCCATTATCTCCCGCTTGCCGCCAAATAATCCTACAGGCATTCCACCTCCAATTATCTTACCCAGTATTGTGAGATCAGGATTTATTCCGACAATATTCTGGTATCCCCTGTATCCAAACCTGAACCCCGTAATCACTTCATCAAGTATTAGGAGTGATCCATATTCATTGCAGAGTTTCTGGAGTCCCCTCAGATAGCCGTCGTCTGGCTTAATCACGCCAATGTTCCCTAAGATTGGTTCAACAATAACAGCAGCTATTTCCTCCCCACGAGACCCGAAGATTGCTTCAATATCTCCCAGATTGTTAAAATCTGATATAATTACTGTATTTGCAATCTCCTGTGGAATCCCAGGAGATGAAGGTGTGCCAAACGTTAAAGCACCGCTTCCGGCATTCACAAGAACATAGTCGTGTGAGCCGTGAAATCCAGCATTCATCTTAACTATTAATTTCCTTCCCGTGAATGCACGAGCAAGCCTTATGGCGTGCATGGTAGCCTCTGTTCCTGAATTGGTGAATCGCATCATTTCAATCGAGGGGATTGACGATGAAATCTCCATGCCCAGTAAAATTTCAAGTTCATTGGGAACGCCTAAAGGCATAAGGTTAAATTCCATCCTGTTGAATTCATCCATCACTTCGCGGTTTCCGTATCCGGCTATCATTGCTCCAAAACCCATGTTGAAGTCAATGTACTCCCCGCCATCAACATCGACGATGGTATCTCCAAGAGCCTTCCTGAAATAAACAGGATTTGGTGGATAATACCGGACTGGTGAGTTAACCCCACCTGGAAACAATCTCTTAGCCTCAGTAAAAAATTCGGAAGAATTCATTTTACAATATTATAACTATGAATTTACGCTTTACTGAATCGATAAAATCTTAAAGTAAGAGTAGCATCCCATGCCATTGAAGAGTTATGGCATAGTTGTGCCGAGAGACAAGTTCGTTGAGCTGTACGACTATCTTATATCAAATAAAATCATAAATCCCAATTTAAGGATCATCTCGAAGAATCAAAAAAGAATCATTCCTACAACTATGCAAATCAATATTGAACCATATGAGTCTGGAATATTCGATTTCAGGACAGATTCTGAGGGTTCCATCGACAATATTCTGCAGGATGCTGTGAGGAAATTCACTGGAGACAGCCAATATATAATTCACTGGCATAGAATGGGGAAATCCTTAGTTATCAGGTCAACAGGAAATAGTTCCCTGGATGCATATGCCGGCAATGAAATTGTCAATAGGGGAAAAGCAATCTCAGTGTACGTTTCCAAGGGAACAGTGAGAGGCGAGAAAAGGTTCCCTGAATTTGAATTAATCGCGGGCAAGGAAGGAGATATAGAATACAGGGAGAATGGGATAAAATATATTCTAAACCCAACAAAGATCATGATCAGCAAGGGGAATATAAATGAGAGAAATTACCTCTCAAGGTTAAAGATCAATCCAGACCGCATTCTCGATATGTTTGCAGGAATTGGATATTTTTCCCTTCCGGCAGCAAAATTATACCCGGAATGCCACATAACCTGCCTGGACATTAACGATGAATCACTGCAATATCTTCGAAGAGCAGCTATCCTGAATGGAATAGAGAAGAACATGGAAATCTGCAATGTCGATTGCAGGGTTTTTGAAGATGAAAGAAAATATTCCCTTGTCATTATGGGCAATTTCAAAAGCTATGCATACCTGGTTCACGCGCTGAAGCATATAGAACCTGGCAGCCGAATTATAATGCACCTGCTTTTGCCCACCGAAAAGGTTGCAGGGGCAGAATACAGGATTATCGAACGAATCAAGAAACTTGGGCACAATTCCATAGTTGAGGATGTCCACAAGGTAAAATCCTATTCACCTCATGTCTGGCATATTTCTGTCACGGTATTCATAAGAGCGTCGCAATGGCAATAATAATTCTCTATTTTCTAATCAAACGGGAATAAATGGAGAATAACGAATCTGTTTTGCTTTCCGGAATGAGGTGCCATGGCAATAAAAAATTCATGTGTTTTCGGTTTTCCATTGAATTAACAATCTTTTGTTCTCAGACTATCTTCGTATTATATGATGTTACCAATATTAATCACACGCAAACCTTAAAACTTAAATATATTTACAAACTCAAAGGAGGTTGATTTCCTACGGCTACTGGATTGTCCCATTGATCGTCATTGTCGCTTTCACTTCAGGTTATCTTCTCTACAGTATATTTAGAGCTGAAAAATTATGACTTCTAATAATGGGTCAACCAATTTCTGGTTGAATTTCTTTGTTTCAAATAGGCTGTTTTCCGGTACCATTATCATTCTAATCTATCTTGTGGTAATTTCAGTATTTGGGTTTCTTATTGCCGATCATATCAAGAAAATATACCTGGGACAGCGAACATTTCTAACGGGATTCTCGGAAAAGGTAATTTACTTCATCGAAAGGATAAGCGGCATTGATGAGAACGAATCCCACACATTCAAAGGTTATTTTTTCAGCCTTCTTGTTTTTAACTTTATGGCGTGGATATTCACAATATCGTTCCTTCTCATCCAGACCAATTATTTTCCCGTGCCAGGGCAGAGAGGTTTTTCACTTTCCCTTGCAATAAACACGATTTCAAGTTTCCTGACCAATACCAATCTTCAAAATTATTCTTCCCCCCAGAGATTATCTTATTATGAACTCACCTTTGTTATCATAGGGCTGATGTTCCTATCGGCGGGAACAGGCTTTGCAGCATCCATGGCTTTCATAAGGGGAATTATCAGGGATGATGGAAAGTTAGGGAACTTCTTTCACGACTTTCTCGTTTCAATCTTTGAATTGATCCTTCCGCTCTCACTATTGGCTACAGTTATCTTTCTATTTATAGGCATTCCCGAGACGACATCATCATATCTTTACATTCATCCATTCTTCTCAAAATCGGTAATAGGGATACCTATAGGACCTGTCGCTTCACTGGAAGGGATAAAGAATATAGGAACCAATGGGGGTGGGTTTTATGGTGCAAACGCAGGTTATCCATTTGAGAATCCTAATTGGATTTCCAATTTAGTGGAAGAGGTATCATTCACCATAATTCCGATGGGATCGATTTTTGCGCTTGGTAGAGTTCTGGGAAGCAGGAATTTTGGCAGGATGATATTTGGCGTCATAATGTCTTTATTCATCCTCAGTGCCTTTTTCACATTCTTTGGAGAATACGCAGGGCTTCCAACAATGAGTAATCTCGGATTACTGTATACGGGCAATTTTCTTGGGAAGGAAACGGCTACCGGGCTTTCGCAATCATCCATCTTCGCATCCGGCGCGACAATGACATCCACAGGTGCTGCCAACGCAGCACTCAATTCACTCACCCCAGCCGGTGTACTTGGAGTCCTGTTTCCAATGCTTCTTAACGATCCTCTTGGTGGGGTCGGAACCGGTATCCTTAATATTTTCACATACGTGATTTTCACGATTTTCCTTGTGGCTCTAATGGTTGGGAAACTCCCGGAGCTTTTTAGCCTCAAGATTGGATCAAAGGAGATTAAGTATTCAACATATTCGCTCATCACGCATCCACTGCTCATTGTGATACCGCTTGGCATCACTCTTTTGATTCCATCACTGATGTCCAGTTTTGTGAGTCCGCGCCCTGATCAGATTACGGAGCTATTATACGAATTTTCCTCTGCGGCTGCTAACAACGGTTCAGCAATGGGAGGCTTTCAGACAAACCAGACTTATTATAACATTCTTGAAGCAGGTATCATGTTGATTGGAAGGTTTCTAATAATAGGCTTCCAACTGATGATCGCCCAATCTTTTGCGTTCAAGAAGCCAAAGGTTACATATGGGAGATCGGTTAACATTGGCTCATTCTGGTTCGGGTTCATGCTTTTCTTTACGATGATACTCCTGGGTCTTCTATCCTTCTTTCCGGTTCTTGCACTGGGTCCCCTACTCTCATGGGGCAAAGATTTCAATCTATTCATTGGGGTGTTGTCTTGAAAATTAACACAGAACCAATATGGAATGCCCTGAAGAATTTTCGTCCTGATAAAATGATCAGAAACCCTGTCATGTTCGTCACTGAACTTGCACTGTTCCTATCTGTATACCTGCTTATATTCAGAGCACATTATTCTCTTCCAATCTCCTCAAGATACGATTATTTTTATGCTTCTGTCATTGTGCTCCTTTTCCTCACCATTTTCTTCTCCAACCTGGCAGAGACCATGTCAGAAGGTAAAAGCAAGGCTATAACCGACAGCCTTAAGAAAATAAAACAGAATACAATTGCACATGTAATCGAAGAAGACCGTGTGAAAGATATTCCTTCTGAGGATTTGAGAAAGGGAATGATTGTTATTGTCAATAAGAATGAATTTGTTCCTAACGACGGTGAGATAGTCGAAGGTTCCGGGTATTTTAACGAATCCTCAATAACCGGTGAATCGAAACCTATGATGAAAGTCGTCGGGGACAGTGTAACGGGATCGACTGTTTTAACAACAGACTCAATAAAAATAAGGATCACAGCTGATCCAGGGGAGACATTCCTGGATAAGATGATTGAGCTGGTTGGCAATTCTGTAAGGGAGAAGACTCCAAATGAGATTGCCCTTAATGTGATGCTTTCTGGATTGACATTAATATTTCTCATAATAACGTCATCAATATTTTCACTGGCCGATTTCCTCGGTCTCAACTTGAATCTATTTGTACTCATTGTACTACTCATCTGCCTTATTCCCACAACCATTGGGGCTCTGCTGCCGGCACTGGGAATAGCCGCAATTAATAAGGTCTCTCAATACAATATTATTGCTAAGAGTGGGAGGGCGGTTGAAAATGCGGGAGATATTGATACTATTATACTGGACAAAACCGGTACCATTACAATAGGAGATCGCCAGGCAATTAGATTCTACCCTTCTCCCGGCATCGATAATAATGAATTTCTCAGATTTTGTTATCTTTCTTCAGCAAGAGATGATACGAAAGAGGGCATTTCCATCGTAAAGCTCTGTGAAAGTTCAGGGTTAAATCCCGTTTCATTAACAGGGATTGACCACGAATTTATTCCCTTTTCATCTGAAACAAAGTATAGCGGTGTGAAAATTGGGAATGAAACCATCCTGAAAGGGGCCATGAAATCAATTTCGGAAAAAATAGGAAAAAATGACAAGTACATCGAAGGCATCAGTGCTGAAATTTCCAGCAAGGGAGGAACTGCCATGACGCTGGCCAGAAATGACCAGTTTCTTGGTGTAATAGAGCTTAATGACGTAATAAAACCATGGATTAGGGAAAGAATAGAAACCATGAAAAACATGAACATCAAGACAATAATGTGCACAGGAGACAACGAAATAACCGCACAATTCATAGCAAGGGAGAGCGGGATAGAGGAATTTATAGCCAATGTGAAGCCGGAAGATAAATTCAAGGAAGTTGAGGACGAAAAGTTCAAACAGAGAATGGTTGCCATGGTAGGGGATGGCACAAATGATGCTCCAGCCCTTGCAAGGGCAGACGTGGGCCTTGCGATGAACAGTGGAACCCAAGCTGCCAAAGATGCTGCAAATATGATAGACCTTGATAATGATCCTGCCAAACTAATGGATGTCATATTTCTTGGCAAGCAGATTCTCATAACAAGAGGCTCGTTGACAACATTTTCACTGGCAAATGACGTTTCGAAGTACTTCGTTATAATCCCGGCGATGTTCTATATAATACCTCAACTCGGGTTTATAAACATCCTTGGATTTACGGACCCACTCCTGGCAGTAACTTCAGCGCTCATATTCAACACTTTTATTATTCCCGCTTTGATTCCAATGGCTCTCAAGGGAGTTAAATTCAAAGCCTCCGGGCCTGATTCTCTATTGAAAAGAAACATACTCGTTTATGGGGCGGGTGGTGTAATATTCCCATTTATATGCATAGGAATTATTTACCTTATCCTGGCGGGGGTTGGTGTCACATGGTAAATTTGAAACCGTATTTGAAAATAGTTAAAAATTCGTCTGTACTTGCGATCACGATGCTTCTTCTGTTGGGGGTTATCATTCCTTCAGTGACTGCTCTCATTTCAGAACACATTGATCCTTCCAGTTCTAATGGTTCGCCAATTGAAATAAATGGAAAGATATATGGAAGCTATTTACTTGCACAGGCTTTCAACAACAGTTCTTTATTTTTCCAGGCTCGTCCTTCTACGATAGGGTACAACCAGACTGAATCAGGATCCTGTACGGGAACCGCGGATTCTCAACAGGCCCTTAATTTTACCTTGAACGCCTTGAGAGAATTCGAAAGCAAAAATCCGGGCATAAACCTCTCATCCGTACCTTTTGAAATGGTAGCTTACTCAGCTTCCGGGCTCGATCCAAATATTCCGATACAGGGGGCATATATACAGATTCCAAGGATTGCCTCGAATTTATCTTTGCTTTTCAACAAATCTGTTTCCGTAATTACACTGGAAAAAGAACTCCTTAATTTCGTGAATTCAAGTGAGCAGCAAAATTTCCCGATTTTTGGAACTTATTATGCTAACACAATGGAATTGAACGTCGATATAATTAACCTGATGATCAAGAACGGAGTTGTACCAAAATCACTTCTTGACTAGGGCAGTATCTATCCATGACTCCTTTATCAAATCCTTGATCATGCCATTTATTCTTATGTTTCCGGATGTCCCCGGCCTTACGCCCATAACCAAGAGATCAGCACCCCACGAGTACATTCTGTTCATTAGAATTTCTTTCAGGCTATCCCCTTCTGCCTTGGAGAACTCTAAATTAGGGAATTCCTTAATTAATTCTTCCTTAGAATCGAATAGGTTCTTGAAGCCGTGTGTTTGCTTAGTATCAAATTTTCTTAAATCCAGGAGGCACACCTTAGCCCCGGTGACCTTAGATATCATCAATGCAATAAATATTGACCTTCTGACATTCAGTGATTCTGAAATTGGCACCAGGAGTTTTTCGTAGTTATCATTCTTTTTTCTTGTTGTTATGGCTATGACGGTTGATCGCGAGTTTTTAACGATATAATCCCCGATTCCGCCAAGAAGTGACGCTGACAGAGTGGCTCTCGGCAGGCTGCTGAATAATACAATATCATAATTCCTTGAGTTGATTTCTGCAACAATGCCCTGCTTTATGCTTCTGGCACTCTGTACCTTTGGTATTACGTGAATATTCCTCTCCTTGCCTTCCTTGTAGGCATTGAGTACTATAGCCACCTTATCGCTCCAGACGATCTCTCTTACCTCATCCTTAACTGTTAGTGCTGTAATCTCTGATTTATATTTGGATGCTATGCCCAGAGCTAAGTCAAAGGCTTTTTTTGAGTTTTCCCCCTTTGCCATAGGAACTAACAATTTCTCAGGTTTTAAGGTGTATGCCTTTAAACTAGATAGCAATAGTAAGATATTAACAAACAGCATATTAAATTTTTGCTAACGACCGCGAATAATTTCTCTCACCATTTGAATACGAAGTGGCTGAAAATAGGTCTTTTAGTTAATTAATAAAATTGCCTTCTCGCATACTACCGTGATACACCGTGACACACCGTGTCACTCCA